>QHOI01000101.1 GCA_003218705.1 Verrucomicrobiota bacterium
CGCACAAGCGGGGCAGTCCTTTGTCACCGGTTCGGCGTGTTTGGGTTGCTTCCAGCGATTCATGGCCCGGATAAGGAGGAAAACTGCACCCGCGACAATCAGAAAATTGATGATCAATGTGATAAAATTGCCGTAATTCCAGGTAACAGCTCCCGCTTTGGCCGCGTCCGTCGGCGTGTTAAACGCAATTGAGCCGTCTTTCGCCGCGCGCAGCACGAGGAACTTGTTTGAAAAATCGAGGCCACCCATGAGCAAACTGACCGGCGGCATGATGACGTCTTTAACCAGCGAATTGATGATCCCGCCGAAGGCAGCGCCGATGATCACGCCGACCGCGAGATCAACCGCGTTTCCTTTGATCGCGAACTCTTTGAATTCTTTCCAAGCTTTTTTCATAGGACGATGTTTACCAGCTTCTTCGGAATCACGACGACTTTACGAATTTGCTTATCCGAAGTGAGCTCCTGAATTTTTGGGAGGGCGAGCGCGGCGTTCTTGATTTCCTCTTCGCTCGCCTGGATCGACATCTTCATTCGGTCTCGTACTTTCCCATTCATCTGAATCACGATTTCGACTTCGTCTTCGACTAGGAATCTTTCGTCGAAACCCGGCCATGGCTGTTCCGTGATTTGACCAGGCAACTTCAACTTTTCCCAGAGCTCGGAACTCAAATGGGGCGCGAAAGGATTAAGCAGGACCAGAAAAGGTTGCATTGCCGAGATCGGTATCGTTTGGGCGGTGGTAAACGCGTTCACGAAAATCATCATCTGCGAGATAGCTGTGTTAAATGAGAAAGACTCGATGTCGTCGGTCACCTTCTTGGTCGTCGCGTGCAGGATTTTCCGCTGCGGGTTGGTAAGATCGACCTCTTGCACAGCGGGCGATAATTCCCATTGGCCCGCCTGATTCTCCGACATCATCAGCCGCCAGACCCGGGCAAGGAACCGTGCGATTCCTTCCACGCCGCGCATGCTCCACGATTTCATCTGCTCGAGCGGGCCCATGAACATTTCGTAGCAGCGAAACGCGTCCGCGCCGTATTGCTCGATCACATCATCCGGGTTGACAATGTTACCGCGCGACTTCGACATTTTCTGATTGTCTTCGCCGAGAATGATTCCCTGATTGACCAAGCGCTGAAATGGCTCCGATTTCGAAACGTAGCCGAGATCGAAGAGCACTTTATGCCAGAAACGCGCGTAGAGCAGATGCAGCACGGCATGTTCGGTTCCGCCCACGTAAAGATCGACACCGCCCGGTTTGCCGCCGCCCATCCAATATTTCTCGGCCTTCTCGCTGACGAACCGTTTGTCATTGTGCGAGTCGCAAAAGCGCAGGTAATACCAACACGAGCCGGCCCATTGCGGCATCACGTTCGTTTCGCGCACGGCTTTCTTTGAGTAACGAATCCAATCCTTCGCTTTTGCCAGTGGCGGCTCCCCGGTGCCGGTCGGTTTGTAATCTTCCAACGGCGGCGGCACCACCGGCAGCTCGCTTTCATCAAGCACGCGATGCTTTCCGTCCTCCCAAACGATCGGGAACGGCTCGCCCCAATAGCGTTGCCGTGAGAAAAGCCAGTCGCGCAGTTTGTAGTTGATCGCGCGCTTGCCGAGCCCGCGTTCTTCCAGCCAAGCGGTGATTTTGCGGATCGCTTCGCGGGACGGGAGGCCGTCGATGATCGGGGAATTGATCGCGACACCGTCGCCGACGAAACCGATCGGTTCTTCATCTCCCGGCGGCTGAACAACCTGGCGAATCGGCAAATTGAATTTGCGGGCGAACTCAAGGTCGCGCTCGTCGTGCGCCGGCACGGCCATGATCGCGCCGGTGCCATAGCCGAGCAGAACGTAATCGGCGATCCAAATTGGAATTTTCTCGTCGTTGACCGGATTGATTGCGTAAGCGCCGGTAAAAACGCCGGTTTTTTCCTTCGCCAGCTCAGTCCGTTCAAGATCGCTTTTGCGGGCAGTCTTTTCTCGATAATCGCGGACGGACGGCCATTGCTCTTCGGTCACGATCAAATCGACCAGCGAATGTTCCGGCGCGAGCACCATGTAGGTGGCGCCGTAAAGCGTGTCCGGTCGCGTGGTGAATATCCGGATTTTTTTGTCGTCGATCTTAAAATCGACTTCCGCGCCTTCGCTTCGGCCGATCCAATTTCGCTGGAGCAACTTGATTCCTTGCGGCCAATCGAGGCCTTCAAGTTCATCAATCAATCGCTCCGCGTAAGCGGTAATGCGCAACATCCACTGCCGCATCGGCCGCCTGACGACTGGAAATCCGCCGACTTCGCTTTTGCCATCAACCACTTCTTCGTTCGCCAAAACGGTGCCAAGCTCAGGACACCAGTTCACCAGCACATCGGCAACGTAAGCGAGGCGAACTTCATCCGGATTCTTGCCGCGATAAGTCTTGATCGGCTCGGCCTTGTTCGTTTTCGGATTGAGCCACGAATTATAAATCTGGAGAAAGATCCACTGCGTCCATTTGAAGTAACGCGGATCGGTGGTGTTGATTTCACGGTGCCAATCATAGGAGAAACCGATCCGCTTCAGCTGCGATTTGAATTTAGAGACGTTCTCGCGGGTGGTGACGGCCGGATGCTGGCCGCTCTTGATCGCGTATTGCTCGGCCGGCAACCCGAACGCGTCCCAGCCCATCGGATGGAGGACATTGAACCCGCGCATCCGTTTGTAACGCGCGATGATGTCGGTGGCCGTATAGCCTTCCGGATGTCCGACGTGCAAACCGGCGCCGCTCGGATACGGAAACATATCGAGCACGTAGAATTTCGGCTTGGCCGCATCGAAGTTTTTCTCGCCCGGATTCGGTGCGTGAAAAATCTGGCGCTCATCCCAGATGGCCTGCCACTTGGGCTCAATCTGGTCGAACGGATATGGTTTGCGGCGCTCGCTGCTCATTGAATATCTCTTAGGAAAGCAGGAAAGCAGGAAAAGAAAATGGATTTGCTCTTGGCTACCCGCAATCCGAACAAAACGCGCGAATTTCACGAATTACTCGGACAAGCATTCGACGTGATCGATCTCAGCTCGTTCCTGGAAATCGCGATCCCGGAAGAAACTGGCCGAACATTCGAAGAAAACGCCACTCTGAAAGCGATCGCCGCGTCGAAAAAATTGCCGAACCTCGTCATCGCCGACGATTCCGGCTTGGAGGTCGATGCGCTTGGCGGCGCGCCCGGAATTTTTTCTGCGCGCTATGCCGGCGAAAACGCAAACAGCAAAGAGAACATCAGTAAATTGCTTCATGAACTTAGGGCACAAAACATCGCGACCGAAAAACGATCGGCGCGATTCCGATGTGTGATCGCGCTGGCGCAAGACGGAAAGGTGCTGGGCGTATTTGAAGGTCTTGTGGAAGGAAAGATTGTCGAGCCACCGCGTGGCAGCGGTGGTTTTGGTTACGATCCGATTTTTGAACCAAAGGGATTCGACCAGACCTTTGCCGAGATGACGCCTGAATCAAAAAACAAAATCAGCCACCGCGGACAAGCAATCGCGACCCTGCGAGACGCGCTCCGCGAGATTGATTAGTGCGGCGGGGGAGGAGGAGGCGGCGCCCCGGGAGTGCCGGGAGCAGCAGCGGGCCCACCTTGGGCCGCGCGAATTTGATACCCGACTTTCTCAATTCCGGCGCGTCGGGCTTTATCGAGCACGGTAATGACGTCGCCATGACGCGCCATACCTTCGCCGCTAATTGAAACTTTGATTCCAGGATTTGCTTCGTGCAATCGGAACAATCGCGGCAACACGTCGTCATCATTCACTAATTGCCCATCGAAACTCACGGCGTTGCCGGCTCCAACCCGGATTGACACATAATCCTTCACCGTATTCGGCGGTACCGCGGTTGCCGATGGCAACGCGACTTTGATACCTTTCATGTGCGTCTGGCTCAAGCTCACCATCATGAAGCTCGCCAGCAGAAAGAACATGATGTCGATCAACGGAATGATCTCGATCCGAGCGCGTTTGTGAGGAATGGGCGAAGCAAGACGCATAAAATTAGTAGGAGGCTCCAGTCAGAGTGTAGGTGATTGGAACTTTCACTTTCGGCGCAACCTTACCCGCTTGAAATCGCCAGCGGCGGAATGTGGAGGTTGTAGCGTTATCCAGAATCGGACTGCCGATGCTTTGCGCCATCGTTGCGTCTGTGACGGTGCCGCTGGCCGTGTCAACACTCAAGACGGCAACGCCGCTGCCGGTAACATGACGGCTCTTTGCTTCATATGGATATTCGGGTTTCGGTGCATAAATTGCCACCGCCTTTGCACCGGTGATCGACATCGTTCCCGGTACGCCTGCTTGCGGCGCCTTAATTGGACCGGCCGGCTTGGCCGCGTTTTTAGGTGGCGGCGGTTTTTCTTCGTGAAACTCCGGCGCCACTTCCGGAATAGGCG
>QHOI01000082.1 GCA_003218705.1 Verrucomicrobiota bacterium
GCCTTACATTATGGGGCCGCCTGACTCGCCCCTGACCAAAGTTGGATTCGAAATCACCGATTCCATTTATGTCGTTCTTAGTATGCGGATCATGACTCGGATGGGCGCGATCGCGGTCAAACGGCTCGGCCATGATCTGGTCGCGGAATGGAACCGTGGCGTCCATTCATTATTAGATGTCGATCCGGCGCGGCGCTTCATCTGCCATTTCCCGCAGGACAACACCATCATCTCCGTCGGCTCGGGTTACGGCGGCAACGTTTTGTTAAGCAAAAAATGTCTCGCCCTCCGGATCGGTTCCTATCTCGCTCGTAAACAGGGTTGGATGGCCGAGCACATGTTGATCCTCGGGGTCGAATCGCCCGAGGGGAAAAAGCATTACGTGGCGGCCGCGTTCCCGAGTGCCTGCGGCAAAACAAATTTCGCCATGCTGATTCCGCCGAAACATTTTGCCGGCTGGAAAGTGACGACCGTGGGCGACGACATCGCCTGGATGCAGATCCGCGATGGTCGTTTGTTCGCGGTCAATCCCGAGAATGGCTACTTCGGCGTCGTCCCCGGAACGAACTATAAATCGAACCCGAACGCGATGAAATCGATCGCGCACGATTTGCTTTACACCAATGTCGCCCTCACTGATGACGGCGATGTTTGGTGGGAAGGCAAAGATCCCGATGGATCGGGACCGAACCACGCCATCGATTGGCGCGGCAACGATTGGACGCCCGATTCAAAAGAAAAAGCCGCGCATCCCAACAGCCGGTTCACCGCCCCGGTGCGCAATAATCCGGTTCTCGATCCCGATTTCGAAAAAGGCGAGGGCGTTCCGATCAGCGCGATCATTTTCGGCGGACGCCGCAGCAATACCATGCCGCTCGTGTTTCAATCATTCGATTGGGAGCACGGCGTCTATCTCGGTGCGACCATGGCCTCGGAAACAACTGCGGCCGCGACCGGTGCGGTCGGGCAGGTCCGGCGCGATCCGATGGCGATGCTGCCATTCTGCGGCTACAACATTGGCGATTATTTCCGGCACTGGCTCGCAGTTGGAAAACGCCTGACGAATCCGCCGCTCATTTTCAACGTGAACTGGTTCCGCAAAGGCGAAGGTGGAAAATTTCTCTGGCCCGGTTTCGGCGACAACATGCGCGTGCTGAAATGGATCATCGACCGCTGCGAAGGAAGCAACGGCGCGCTCAAATCGCCCATCGGCTGGCTGCCCGGGCTGCACGATCTCGATCTGGCCGAGCTCGATCTCGACCGCAAATCCGTCGATGAACTTCTCGAGATCGATCACGAAGACTGGAAAAAAGAACTCGCCGAGCACAAAAAGTTTTTCGATTCGCTCGGGGGCGTCGTCCCCCAAGAGCTGACAAACCAGCGCGAACAACTCGCTGCGCGGTTCGCGGAATAACGCGCTTAAATTTGCGAATTCTATTGCCCTCTAGGATTGTCTCCGGTGGGTTCGAAGGCTGTTGAAAAAAAATGCGTCACTGCAGTCGCCGCGGCGACGTGTGTCGAAATTCGCGGGGCGCGCCAGAACAACCTTAAAGGCATCGATGTCGATCTTCCGCTCGGAAAATTGACCGTTGTTACCGGACCGAGCGGTTCCGGCAAATCGTCGCTCGCCTTCGAAACCATTTACGCTGAGGGCCAGCGCCGTTACGTCGAAACTTTTAGCCCTTATATGCGGCAATTCCTCGACCGCATGGACAAGCCGCGCGTGGACGACATCCGCGGCATTCCGCCCGCGATCGCGATCGAACAAGCGAACCCGGTCAAATCATCGCGCTCGACCATAGGTACGATGACCGAAATCAACGATTATTTGAAATTGCTTTGGCCGCGCGTCGCCAAGGCCTTTTGTCCAAGCTGTGGCCGCGAGATCCGTCCCGAGACCGCAAAATCAATCGCTGACGAAGTTTTGCGCGACTGCGCTGATAAAAGCGTGCTGATCACATTTTGGGTGGCAGTTCCGGCCAAAACGGAACCACGAACGTTTTTCGAGTTCCTCCAACAGCAGGGATATCTCCGCGTTTGGATCGACAACGAAGTCGTCCGCGTGGATGACGATCCGAAAAAAATCAAGCGACTCGGCGCCCGGGTTCAAGTCATTCAAGATCGCATCTCGATCAACCAGGAAGATCGTGCGCGCCTGGTTGAAGCGCTCGAGACCGCGCTCCGTTTCGGCAAAGGTAAAGTCAACATCGTCGATCTTGAAGCAAAGGCGGAGCATCCTTTCTCCACTGGGTGGCACTGCCCCCATTGCGACGTCGACATTCGCCCGCCAACTCCGGGGCTTTTCACTTTCAACAATCCGCTCGGTGCTTGTCCGGAATGCCGCGGGTTTGGTCGAACGATTACGATCGATCTGAACAAAGCGATTCCGGACCGCTCATTGTCGATCAAACAAGGCGTGGTTCGCGTTTTTCGTGGGAACGAGTTCGGCAATTCGCAAAAAGATTTGCTCCGGGCCTGCGCCCGCGAAGAAATCGACATCAGTGTTCCATTCGAAGAGTTGCCCAAGGCCGATCAGGAGTTCGTGATCAGCGGCGAGAAACGAAGTGGCGAATATACGGAAGACGATTACGAGAACGATCGTTGGTACGGCGTCCGGGGATTTTTCCGTTGGCTCGAATCGCAAGTTTACAAAATGCATATGCGGGTGCTGCTAAGCCGTTACCGCGCCTATACCACTTGCCCGAGCTGCAATGGCGGGCGGTTTCAGCCTGAAGCGCTCAATTACAAAATCGTTGTGGGCAAAGATTTGTTTGCTCTTCCGGATTTCGCAGCTCTTTCCATTTCCAACGCGCGCGACTTGCTGGCGAAGATCGAGATCTCGTCTGGCGATTCGACTGCACGGATGCTGCGCGACGAAATTTGCGCGCGCTTGAATTATTTGTGCGAGGTCGGCGTCGGTTATCTAACGCTCGATCGCTCCACCCGCACTTTGAGCGGCGGCGAAGTGCAGCGCGTTAATCTCACCACCTGTCTCGGCGCGTCGCTTGTTAACACGCTCTTTGTCATGGACGAACCGAGCATCGGTTTGCATCCGCGCGATATCGGCCGGCTTGTGCGCGTCATGCACAATTTGCGCGATCGCGGGAACACGCTCCTCGTGGTCGAGCACGAGGAGCAAATCATTCGCGCAGCCGATAATTTGATCGACATCGGCCCGGGTCGCGGCGAGCGCGGCGGGGAGTTGGTTTTCAACGGCGCACTCGATCAGCTTTTGTTTCGCAAAAATTCGCTCACCGGAGATTATCTGAGCGGCCGCAAATCAATTCCGGTCTCGAAAAAGCGCCGAAGATCGACATCGTCGATCAAGATCACCGGCGCGCGAGAGCACAACCTTAAGAACATCGATGTCGATCTTCCACTCAGCGTTTTTACCTGTGTGAGCGGAGTCTCCGGTTCCGGCAAATCGACCCTGATCCACGACGTGCTTTATCGAAACCTGCTGATTGCCAAAGGCCAGGCGACCGATCAGGAAGCGGGCGCATGCAAATCAGTCAGCGGTGCGCATCGGATCGGTGAAGTCGTAATGGTGGATCAATCGCCGCTTGCTCGGACGCCCCGATCGACGCCAATCCTTTATCTCGGACTTTACGATCGCGTCCGAGAACTTTTCGCCGCACAGCCGGAAGCGATGTCCCAAGGTCTGACGGCGAGCGCGTTCTCGTTCAATTCCGGCAGCGGCCGGTGCGAGCGCTGTTCGGGCACGGGGTTCGAAAAGATCGAGATGCAGTTCCTGAGCGATCTTTATGTGCGCTGCGCGGAATGTGAAGGCAAACGGTTCCAACCGCACGTCCTGAAAATTAAACTGCACGGCAAATCGATCCACGACGTGCTGGAGCTGACCGTGAGCCAAGCGATCCAATTCTTCGCGCAGATCGGCGAAGAGAAAACTCTCTCTGATCCGCTGGATGTGCTCGATGAAGTCGGTCTCGGTTATTTACGACTCGGCCAACCGCTGAACACTCTATCGGGAGGTGAATCGCAGCGTTTGAAACTGGTCCGGCACTTAGCCGAATCCAAAACTGCCGACGATGTCGAAGGGAACGGCGACGGCGCGCGTGGCAACTTGTTTATTTTCGATGAACCGACAACAGGTCTCCATTTCGACGATGTCGCGATGCTGCTGCAGGTTTTTCAGCGCTTGGTCGAGCGCGGGAACTCGATCATTGTGATCGAGCACAATCTCGAAGTCA
>QHOI01000083.1 GCA_003218705.1 Verrucomicrobiota bacterium
TTGTCGGCCGCAATTAACGCGAGGATGACTTGAGTCACATCGCCGCCCGCGAGGTAATGCGCTTCCAGCGGATCGCTCGGTACCTCAATGCCTGCTTTCACCGCCGTGATGCGATTGTCGACAATCAATCCAACCGGCACGCGCCGAAGCCGCATCCCGATCATTTTGCCCATGCCGACCGGAGCGTTAGCGATGCGCGCCCGCAGCCAGATCCCGAAGAAGTTGAAAAGAACAATGGCGAACACGAAACCGAAGACCGCCAGCACTGCGATCCCGACAAGATAAAGAGCGTCCATAGGTAGAGAAAACTAGACAGGATTCACAAGATTCACACGATTTTTGTTTCTCGGAATCCAATCCAATTTAATCCTCTTAGTCCTATCCTGTTTTTTTGCGCAGCTTTTCGTTGCAATCCGCGCGAGACGGAATACGCATTGCGCGTTGTGACAAGAACCAAGGTCGCGATAGTGGGCGCTTCCGGTTACGCCGGCGAGGAGTTGGTCCGTCTGCTCCTCACGCATCCACAGGTCGATCTGGTCGCGGCAACGTCCCGGCAATTGGCCGGCACGTCGCTCGCCCAAGTTTTCCCGCGCTTCTCGCACCAGAAAACAGCGACCACGCTTAAATTTTCAGATCCCGACCCAATACAGATCGCGCGCGAGGCCGGTCTTGTTTTCCTCGCCTTGCCCCATGGACTCGCTGCCGAATTTGCCAAGCCGCTTTTGTCCGCCGGCGCGCGTGTGGTGGATCTGAGCGCCGATTTCCGAGTAAAAGACGCCGCTGTTTACCAGGAATTCTATGGCCACGATCATCCCGCGCCGGATTTGTTAGGCCAATCGGTTTACGGTTTGCCGGAGATTTACCGGGACCAAATTCGCGACGCGAAGCTTGTCGCCTGCCCGGGTTGCTATCCCACGGGCATTCTCGTTCCGCTGCGGCCGCTCATTCGCCGGAAAGCGATCGATCGGAAAACAATTCTGGTCGCGAGCATGAGCGGTGTGACCGGCGCGGGGCGCAAAGTGGAAGCAGATTATCTTTTTTCCGAGTGCAACGAAAGCGTCCGGCCGTACGGCGTCCCAAAACATCGGCATCTTTCCGAGATCGAACAGGAGCTCTCGATTTTGGCCGGCGAGAAAATTGTGATTCAATTCACTCCTCATCTGGTCCCGGTTAATCGTGGGATTGTGACAACGATTTATGCCGATATCGCGGGCAACGTCGTGAACATGGATCCGGCTGTCATTTTCAACGGCGCTTATGGCGAGGAACCGTTCGTCCGTTTGCTTGGCGATGAACGTCTACCCGACACGAAAAACGTGGTCGGCACGAACTTCATCGACGTCGCCTGGAAGATCGACCAGCGGACCCATCGTCTTGTGGTCATGAGTGCGATCGATAACGTCGTCAAAGGCGCGAGCGGTCAGGCTGTGCAGTGCATGAATCTGATGCTCGGCTTTCCCGAGACTGCTGGGCTGATTTGAAAAATCCGTTTCGACAAGTTGCCGGTTCAATTTGCGCCCCCCACGGTTTCAAATGCGCCGCGGTTTTCTGCGACATCAAAAAGCTCGGCACTGGCAAAGGCTCCGAGAAAGGACAAAAGCGCGATCTTGCTTTGATTGTTTCGGATATTCCGGCGGTGGTCGCGGGAGTGTTTACGACGAACCAGGTCTGCGCCGCGCCGGTAAAAATTAGCCGGCAACATGCGCGCAAAGAACTTGCGCGCGCGATCGTCGTGAATTCCGGGAACGCCAACGCGTGCACTGGTCTCCAAGGACTTCGCGACGCCCAAACAATGGCTCGGCTGACGGCATCCGCGCTGGATAAACTTAACTGCTTTAAGCAGTTAAGTTTGCCAGCGCGAATTTCCGCGGAAGACGTGCTCGTTTGCTCGACCGGTAGGATCGGTGTGCCGATGCCGATGAAAAATATCGACCGCGGAATTCGAGCGTGCGCGCCGGGGATTGCAAGATCGACATCGAACGCGCGACAGGTCGCGGAAGCGATCATGACGACGGACACGCATCGCAAAGAAATCGCAGTCGAGCTCAAGGTTGGCAGATCAACCGTTCGGATCGGCGGAATCTGCAAAGGCGCCGGCATGATTCAGCCGGGGATGGCGACCATGATCGGATTCATCACCACTGACGCGGCGATTGAGCCGCGCGCGCTCAAGCGCGCACTCAAGATTGCAACCGAAAAAAGTTTCAACCGAATCACAGTGGATGGCGACATGAGCACGAACGATTCAGTGATCGCGCTGGCGAATGGACTTGCTGGGAATTCCAAATCCGAAATTCAGCGTTCCCAATTTCAGAATGCGCTGAATTTCGTGTGTCTCGAGTTGGCCAAGATGATCGTGCGCGATGGCGAAGGAACGTCTCGATTTGTTGCGTTGCACCTTCGCGGCGCGCGGAACGATCGTGAAGCAGAGGCGGCCGCGCGCGCGATTGCTAACAGCTCGCTCGTACGCGCGAGCTGGTGCGGCGGCGACCCGAACTGGGGCCGAATTCTCTGCGCGCTCGGCTATTCGAAAGCTGATGTCGATGAAACGATTGTCGATGTCGGTTACGCGCGACTCGGCACCCGCAAAATTCTTTTTGCATTTCGACATGGCCGTCCGACAAATGTCGCCTTGAAAACGCTGGCCAAAATCACTGCAGCGCCAGACTTCGACCTACACGTCGATCTTCATCGTGGCTGCGGCGAGTTCGTGCTTTACGCGGCCGACCTCACCGAAAATTACGTCGCCTTTAACAAAGGCGATGTGAGTGATCCAGAAACATTGGGCGGCTAATATGGCAGCAACAAATGTAACCTGTTTCAACCCTCACCTGCCGCTGCGCGCCTTCCTCTCCCTGGCCAGGGAGAGGATTGAGATGAGGGTCGAGTAATTTCACCTCGAAATGAAAGAATTTATTTCGAAAGCGGCGACGCTGGTTGAAGCATTGCCTTACATTCAACGTTTCCGGAGCCAGATCTTCGTGGTGAAGTACGGCGGCAGTTTCATGGACTCGCCCGATCCGGAAGAACGGCACCGGGTCGCGCGCGACGTAGTTTTTCTCGAAGCGGTCGGAATTAATCCGGTGGTGGTGCATGGCGGCGGCAAAGCAATCACGCGTGCGCTCGAGAAAGCCGGTGTGAAATCCGAGTTCGTGCACGGCTATCGAGTGACCGCCGCCGCCAGCGCGAAAATCGTCGATCGTGTTCTCTCGCGCGAAATCAATCCGGAAATTGTAAAAGCGATCGACGACTTCGGCGGGAAAGCGCGCGGTTTCGCCGGTCCCGAGATTTTTCGCTGCCGCAAATATTCAGTGAGAAGTGAAAAGGGTGAAGATGTCGATCTTGGTTTCGTCGGCGAAGTCTGCGAAGTGAACGTGGAACCATTGCGCGAATGCATTCGACGCAGCGTGACGCCGGTGATCAGTCCGACCGCGCTTGGCGATGACGGTAAAATTTACAACTGCAACG
>QHOI01000084.1 GCA_003218705.1 Verrucomicrobiota bacterium
CTATTTCAATAGCGAGGGCCAATCATCAACATCTTTGATTAGCCAGTCACGTTATCGAGTAAGCATTACGTTTCCTGGGAATAGCACGGGTGGACGCGTTGCGACATGGGTCAGCCTGAAGATCACGTGGCCAGCCGGCGCTTCGCCAACTGATGCCACCGGTGCTCTCCAAACGTTCACTGCTTTAGATCGAAATTGAATTTCACCGTCCGACGTCCAATTGCGAAGGCAGCATTCACCCTGGCCGAGATGCTGGTAAGCGTCGCGGTGCTGGCCATTCTGGTGGTGCTCGTCGCCCAGCTTTTCTCGAGTGCAGCAAACATGACTGGAAGCACGATCAAGCGAATAAACATTGAATCTCAGTCGCGACCGGTGCTTGACCGTCTCGCGATTGACTTGGCTCAAATGATTATGCGAGCAGACGTCGATTACTTTACCAAGTCGCCATCGTTGCCTCTGACCGGTAACGACCGCATCGCTTTTTTCAGCCAAGTCCCCGGTTACGGGGCGAGTTCTTTAAGTCCCATCTCGCTCGTCGCCTATCGGATCAATTCGAAAAACCGACTCGAGCGGATGGGAAAAGCGCTGGCTTGGAACGGCGACACCACAACTGTTTTGCCGTTGGCGTTTCTGCCGATCACAATTTCCGGGAATTGGCCCGCAGCAACCGATTCGACGGCCGATACGGATTACGAAGTTATCGCGCCAAACATCTTCCGGTTCGAATACTGTTATGTTTTGCGGAACGGCTCGCTGACAACGACTCCATGGGACACGAGTGTGGGGCATACTACAATCAGTGGCATGCAAGATGTCGCGGCAATATATGCGGCTGTGGCTACAATTGACACGAAAAGCAAGATTCTTCTTTCAGATACTCAACTATCGACGCTGGCAGGCAGACTACCCGACTTCACTGCAAACTCCCGACCGGGAGACATGCTGTCTCAATGGCAAACCGTTCTCAATGGCACTACTGACATGCCGCGCGCTGCTATTTCCGAAATCCGCCTGTCGGAACGATGTTTTCCAATCGCGCCGAGCTTTTAAGAGGCTCTCGTCTATGACCTGTAATTCGGCGCACGCCAAGAGCGGAATAGCGTTGCTCATCACACTTGCTTTTGTCGTACTTCTAGCCGCATTAGTCGTCGCGTTTTTGAGTCGGACCACAAATCATCGTCTCGTCGCCAACATAGCAACTAACGAAACCAAAGCTGATCAGCTTGCTCGAGGTGCGCTGGACATCGTCGTCGGTAATCTCAAACAGGAAATTTCCGCGGGCTCGCCTATCAGCAGCGCCAATATCTTACCACAGCGCAGTGGCACGCCCGCACCGGGCTCCCTACCAATTCCTAATTTAGTCCGAATAAGCTTTCAGGGCGAAGCCACGGGCACTGCTCCAATCCCGCCGCCGGCCGTTTCGAGTCGGGCGTCTCGAGTAAATTCCACTGCGCCCTCATTAAATGGCCGATCGATCAGCGGCGCCCGCTGGAATAGTCATTACTTAGTTCCACGCGCGACCACGTCGACAACCTTAGATTCTACTCCGATCGCGACTTTCAACGCGCCGGATTGGGTGTTCGTTACAGCGGACGGACCACAGGTCCTCACACCTCCGGTTACTGGCGCGGTCGGGAGATACGCGTTCGCAATTTACGATGAAGGTGGGTTGCTGGATATGAACGTCGCGGGTTTTCCTTATTCGCCAAAGTCTCCCGCGAGCGCGGCGGCTCCTGGCGTGCCCACTACAGACATTGGCCGGAAAGGAATTGTCGCGCTCGCAGATCTCACTGGTCTTCCGACTTCACCCACCGTCATCACGGCAACAACGTCCACACCAGCTAGTTGGCATAGCGCAGATAGCATCAGCGACTGCGTCGGTTGGAAAAATTACGCCACCGTGCAGCCGACGGGCGTTTTTAACAATTTCAGTTTCGATCCAGCGACAGTTTCGCCAGGAACTGGTTCGCGCTTTCTCGGTGTGTTTCTGAGTACAACCAACGGGTTCTTGACTGCTTCGACCACTACCACCCCCGGCGGGCGGACAGATCAGGTCGTAGTCAGCCGTGGAGAACTTCTAGAACTGAGGAGCTCACTAAATTTCAGCCAGAACGTTTTGCAGTATCTGGGCACTTTCTCGCGCGAATCGAATCATTCAACCTGGAGCGATTCCGAAACACGCTTGTCGGGACGGTTTCCGCTGAGTCGGTTTGATCTGTTCACTAACCCGACTACGAATGCAACTGCGATCAAGCGATACTTCGGACTCGTCTATGTAGCCGCTTCTGGGAGTACACCTGAACATTGGCAATACTTTGGCGCCGAAGGTACTGGACTACAGCCTTCGATTCACTCGCTTATCGGCAACGGACAAGATCCCGACTTATCTGTGCTCCTACGATACGCCTACCCCGCGAGTAGTCCAGACAGTGAGATTTTTTCTATGATGGCGTCCTTGATCGATCAACGCGACACCAATGGCGACACGACTTGGATTGAATACGCCAATAGTGATCCTGCGGCCGCGCCGCTGCGCGCGTACGGTGTCGACCGGACTCCTTCGTCCGAACCCGGTGCGCCGCCACCGCCGGCCGGGGGCACGACGGTCCTAAATCGCGCATTCCGAAATGTAGGTGAGCTGGGATACGCGTATCGAAATGGCGCTACAACATTGGATTTTCGGGCGGCGGGCAGCGTGGACGCTCGTCTCCTCGATCTTTTTACATTCAACACCGCCCCGCTTCGCGCCGGAGTAGTTAGCCTGAACACTGGCAACATTGCGGTTATTACCGCTATTCTGATGGGAGCGACCACAGATGAGACCGCAGCGACGTACGCCAGCCGCACAAACGCGTATCAGACTGCGCAGAATATTGTCACCGAAGTCAATCGGCAGAACGCTACTGGAAGAGCCGATATCACACGGCTCGTTGGCGCAGCTGGTACGGCGCTCGGAAGCAGTGCCGAAGCAAAACAAACTGTCGCGCGCGCTCTGGCCGAGTTGTCGCAAACCAGGACGTGGAATCTCATGATTGACGTAATTGCGCAATCCGGCCGGTACCCAGCGAATGCCGGAAGTTTGGCAAATTTTGTCGTCGAAGGAGAAAAACGCTACTGGCTCCACCTTGCCATCGATCGTTTCACCGGCGAAGTAATCGATAAGCAGCTCGAAGCGGTGTTTGAGTGAGCGGCAGCGGCTGACGCCGCAGTTATTCCTCCGGGCCGTAGGCCCTGCCGGGCCGGAGGCAGTTATCCGCCACGGTCGCCACGGCGACCAGGACGGATTCGTCCTTTGGCGAATTTGTTCTTAGTTATCGGGGCTGACCCAACTCAACTGTTCAACTGCTCAACCTTCGTCACCTGCTCAACCTTCTTCAGCTGCTCGATCTTCTTGAGCTGCTGAATAGCGTCGCGAAGTTCGGCGGCGCGCTCGTAGAGTTCTTTCGCAACCGCCGTTTCCATCTCGCTTTCCATAATCTCGAGTTTGGAGCGCGGACGTTTGGCGCTGATTTCGTTGAGCCACTCTTCCAGGAAATGGATCTCGGAACTTTTCGCGGCCAGCTCGGGGAAGTTTGATTTTTGAAAGAATTCGGCGATCAAGTCGCGCCCGCGCTGAATCTCAGCGATCGCATCCGGAAATTTTCCCAGTCCGAGGAAAATGGACGCTTTCGCTCGCGTGTTCATCATCAGCACGTAGGGACGAAATTGCTGAAGGGTCCAGGAAAGCTCGTCCCGCTCGGTGTGGGCATCGACAAAGTCGAAGAGCTCGAGATTACGCTGTGTGTCGTGGACGACGCCGTGGAAATCGTTGATCTGAAACAAGCTCAGGTAGCGGTGATAATATTGAATGCCTTCCTGCTGAAGTTCGGCGCACTGTTCCGCCGTCAGCTCGTAGGTTTCGCCGCGCGCTTCCGCGCGGGCGGCACGAAGTTGATGATAGGTCAGAAGCGATTCGCAACCGTGCGGGCGCACGCCATCGGGCCGGCCGGTCAGCTCCATTTGCAGAACGCCGAGATCGATCCGGAGCTGCAATTTTTGGCGGCCGTCCAATCCAAGGACCTTGCGCACTTTGATCGCGCGGTTCTCGTGCGGCCAATCTTTAAGAATGGTATTTAAGTCCAAGCTCATCCTTAACCA
>QHOI01000092.1 GCA_003218705.1 Verrucomicrobiota bacterium
TCGGGACCGCTCCAAGCCGTCGGTCAGATCGAATGGAAAAAGGGAGTCGCTAACGGCCAGTTGTCTATCTTCGGCGCGAATCTTCGAATGCGAGATCTCGTTTTCACCCAACTGAACTCGCAGTGCGTTATTTGGAACAGTGTTGTTTATCTAAACGATGTCAGCGCGAACCTGACCGGGAACGATTTCATCACCGGAAACGCGATTGTCGATCTTCGCGGGTCGCATCGTTACAGCGGAAAATTCCGGGCGAATGTTTCGGATCTGTCGAAATTGCAGCCGCTGCTGCGCACTTTTGGAAATCAAAACGAGCTGGCTGGCTCGCTCGTCGTCGAGTGGGAAGGCGACGGCGAAGCGAACAAGCTGAAAACCGGCAAATTAAGACTGGCTTTGGACAACGGTCGCTATGGCAGCGCGCGCTCGTTACAGGCAACCGCCGATGCAACCTATTCGCCGGAAGGCCTCGACGTTCCGACAATTTTCCTGCGCAGCGACAAAATGGATTTTCAAGCAATCGCTCAGGCCAAAGGGGAGACGCTGGAGATCAGCAAGATCGGGCTCGATCAAGGCCAGGCGAAGTATGCCGGCGGTTACATCTCGATTCCGTTCGTTTGGAAAAATCTCGGGACCGACAAGGCGGTGCTTCCGTCGAATGGAAAAGTGACAGCGGTATTTCAGTCGGAAAATCTCGACATTAAGAAACTTTTTCAAGACGTCGGGCTCAAGCCGGCGGCGTCGGGTTTGTTGAACGTGAAACTAAATGCGACCGGAACGCTCGCCGATCTAAACGCGCGACTCGACGTGCAAATGCGCAACTTGCGGAGCGAGAGCATTCCAAAATTCGAGCCCGCCAGCCTCGATTTGAGCGCGCAAGTGCAAGGTAAGCAATTGACGATCGCCGGAAAATTGCAGCAGGCAAAAATTCAACCCCTGGAGCTGACTGCGAATCTTCCGTTGGATGTTCCAAAGATTGTGAATGACAAAAAATTGGCTGACGAAACGCCAGTGAACGGGAAGATGCGGTTGGCGCGGAGCTCGGTGAATTTCATGCGGCAATTTATTCCGGGCGTGGAGGAACTGGACGGCGACGCTGCGCTCGATGTCGATGTTCGCGGAACAATCGCGCGTCCCGTTCTCACTGGTAGCGGCGACATGACGATCAATGTTGCCCGAATGACCGATCCAACGCTGCCGGCGGTTCAAAATTTCAAGGCGCGCCTGAATTTTGCGCGTGACACGCTGGTCCTCGAGCAGTTTGGCGGCGAACTTTCCGGCGGACATTTCAAGGTCACGGGTGGCGTGACATTTCCAAAATTGACGACACCGAATCTGGATTTTCAATTCAAGGCGGAGAGCGCACTGGTCGCGCGCAACGACACGCTCACGGCCCGGGCGGACGCCGACATCAAAATTGCCGGCCCATTTAGCAGCGCCAATGTCACTGGGACGATCGCGCTGACAAATAGTCAGTTCCTGAAAAATCTCGATCTCATCCCGATCGGTTTGCCGGGTCGTCCCGCGCCGCAGCCGCCTTCATCGCGCCCAAATTTTTCGATAACGCAGCCGCCGTTTCGGGATTGGAAATTCGACGTAACCATCAAAACCAAAGATCCGTTTCTGATCCGCGGCAATCTAGCCAACGGCGGAGCAGTCAGCGATTTGCATTTGACCGGCAACGGTTTGCATCCTGCTTTGCAAGGCTGGGTGCGGCTCGACAATGTCGACGCAACGCTTCCCTTCAGCCGGTTGGAAATTTCGTCCGGCTTTCTCTATGTCGATCCGAGCGATCCCTTGAATCCGAAAATCAACATTCACGGCAGGTCCGTGATCCGCGATTACACGGTCAACGTTTACATTTATGGAACAACGCTTGCGCCGGAGGCGATCTTCACCAGTGAGCCGCCGCTGCCACAGGAGGAAATTATTTCTCTGCTTGCAACCGGCACGACCCGGGACCAATTAACCGGAAATAACAACGTGCTTGCTGGACGCGCCGGCATGTTGCTCATACAGCAGCTCTACCGGAAAGTTTTTAAGAAAGGGCAGGGAACGCAGAGTAGTTCGGTTTTCGACCGTTTAGACTTGGATGTGGGCACCGTCGATCCGCGCACTGGGCAACAACAAGCGACCGCGCGCTTCAAGCTCAACGATCAGTTTGTCTTGCTCGGGGACCTCGGCGTCGGTGGCGATTACCGTGGTATGGTGAAATATCTGATTCGTTTCAAATGATGCGCCGCTACCGCTTCTTTTTTCTGTGCAACTTGGCGGCTGCGCTCGAGCTGGCGGCGCAGACGGCGGTGGACGTTCCCAGGGCCGAAGAAAAACAAAAACAGAACAACGCTATCGCCAAGGAGCAGGAGAAACACGCGCAGGCGACGACCACGGTCGAATTCAGTGGCGAGCAGGCATTCAAAGAAAAAGATCTGCGCTCGGCGGTGAAGGAACAGCTCGCCACCGTCGATCGCTACGGGTTAACACCGGCCCGGGCGGACGATCTCGCGTTTTTCGTCGAAGTTTTTTATCGCAAGCACGGGTACACCAAAGCGAGCGTTCATTATAAGATCGAGAATCGCGACCAGCTGCGGCTGGAGATCAACGAAGGTCCGCTCATGACTCTCGGCACGATCACTTTTGAGGGAAATTCGGCTGAGCCCACCGACAAGTTGTTCGAGTTTGTCGTCGGCCCGACCCGGGAGCGTTATTCAAAGTTGCAGCGACGTCTTCCATTCGTCGCGGCCGATGTTCAGGAAGGCGCGGAGTTGGTCCATCGCTTGTATGTCGCGGAAGGTTTCCTCGACGCGGCGGTCGAGCAACCGAGCTACACGTTTCACGATGAAGCGAACCGGGTCGACGTGACCATTCCGATTCATGAAGGCCGGCGATATTTCTTCGGCAACGTCTCGTTCCACGGGCAGACCATTTATGGCGCGGACGCGTTGCGCGGGCAGATCGACGATTTGTTGAAACAACCTTTCACCGACGCGCGGGTTGCCGACATCCCGCGTCGTCTTCAGGCTTATTTTCGAACGCGTGGTTACTATGAAGTGAAGGTGGAGGCAACATCCGAGCCGGCGGCGGCGGTCAACGGCCGGATCCCGGTAGACGTCGCGATTTCGCCCGGTCAACTTTATCACTTCAGTGGCGAAGTTTTTGTGAATGGCCTGACGCGATTGCGTCCGAGTTTCGTCCAGAAACGTTTCACTTCGCTCGCTGGAAAAACTTACAGCCCGGAAGTTTTGGATGAACGCTTCCGCGCTTTGATGCGGACCGGTCTATTCAATGTCCTCAAGATTGAACCGACGCCAATCGCGGACGAAGACTCACTCCTGTTAAATATTTCCGCGGAAGAAGCGAAGAGCAAAGAGGTCGGTTTCTCGATCGGTTACGGCACCTTTGAAGGCGGAATTATCGGTGCGCAATTTCGCGACCGCGATTTGTTCGGTTACGGTCGGCCGTTTACGATCTCGGCGGAAGTCTCACAGCGCAGCTACAAGGGAGAGGTCGTTTATGAAGATCCTTTCCTGTTCGACACCGACTTCAGTTTCAGAAACAGGGCGGCCGCGTTTACCTTTGATTACGACGGCTATTCGAAATTCGAAATCGGCGATCGCGTCGAACTCAGCCGGAAGATCACCAAACAATACGAGGCAGGTTTGGTGTTCGCCGTCCGTCACGTCGAGGTCACGCAAACCTCCATTGCCCGCCGGTTTCTCGGCGAAACGTCTTATTTCGCAAATTCGCTCGGGTTCTTTCAAACGCTCGACTTGCGCGAAAGTCCGCTGGTCGCGCCGCGTGGCTTGCTGATCAATACCACGCTCGATGTCGCTTCCACCGCCTTCGGCAGCGACATTCAGCTCATCCGCGGCACCGGCCGAATCGCGTATTTTTTGCCGTTCGGTCCGAAGTCGCTGACCCCGGGAGTTGTTGAAGATCAAACGCTGCCGCCGTTACAACGCTGGTTTCAGCAATCATCGCTCGCTTTCGGCGCGCGCGCCGGGATCGTTCATTCGCTCAACCATTCCGGCCCGGACGAGCCGACCACGCTGCCGATCGACGAACGATTTTTTAACGGCGGCGCCACCACCGTGCGTAGTTTTGGCGAACGCAAGCTTGGCCCGTCGGATCCGAAGGGAAATCCGATCGGTGGCGAATTCTACACGGTTTTCAATGTCGAGTACACGTTTCCGATTTACGGCGAGCTCCAAGGCGCATTGTTCTTTGATGCCGGAGACTTGCTTCCTACTTCGGAAGAGCCCGGTGTGGACGACATGCGTTATGCGCTCGGCGGCGGCTTGCGTTACAAACTGCCGATCGGTCCGATCCGTCTCGATTACGGATGGAATCCCGATAAAGCGCCGGGAGAAGACTTTGGCGCGTTTCATTTAAGTTTCGGCTTTGCTTTCTAACCGGTCCGCCAAATACGCCAAACGACGCGAAACAATCCTGTTCTCTCAGGCGATCTGCTTTGAATTATTAGCGTTTGTTAGCGCGTTTAGCCGATAGTCTTTCGGCACTGACGAATGAAAGATCGACCACCACTCGGCGACGTTCCGATCGCCGAATTCCGCCGGCAATTGCACAAACTCGCCAATTGGATCGCCGATTATCGTGAAACAATCGGCGATATCCGCGTCGCGCCGAATAACAAACCGGGCGCGATTCGCGCAGCGCTTCCGGCGCAGCCGCCTGAGCATGGCGAATCGTTCGAGAACATTCTCGCCGATGTCGATCGATTGATCCTTCCCGGAATGGTGCATTGGAGTCATCCGATGTTTCTCGGCTACTTCGGATGGACGGCGACTGCGCCAGGAATTCTTGGCGAAATCATTACTGCGCCGCTCAACGTGAATGCGATGACGTGGCGGACGTCGCCCGCGGCCACCGAACTGGAAACAGTCGTGATCGATTGGTTGCGGCAATGGATGGGGTTGCCTGACCAGTTCGACGGCGTCGTTTACGACACTGCGTCGGTCGGAATCATGCACGCGCTGGCGGTCGCGCGCGAAGAAGCCGCGCCGTCGACTCGAAAACGCGGATTGATAGGTGCGCGGGCTCCGGTTTTTCGCGTTTACGCTTCCGATCAAGCGCATAGTTCTGTCGAAAAAGCGTCCATCGCGCTCGGCCTCGGCGAAGAAAATGTCCAACGGGTGCCGACTGGCCCCGAGTTTCGAATGGATATGGCAGCGCTGCGCGTGATGATCGAGCGCGACCTGCGCGAAAAGTTCAAGCCCCTTGCCGTCGTCGCAACCGTGGGCACAACATCGACCGCCAGTGTCGATCCAGTCCCGGAGATTGCGAAA
>QHOI01000093.1 GCA_003218705.1 Verrucomicrobiota bacterium
CTGCGTCCGCGCCGAATCATAGTCGCGCTCCGTTAGCTCGGCCACCATCCGCGTCGCCCGATCGCGCAATTTCGTGCTGGAAGTGTTCAAATCGATCATCAGATTGCCGCGGACTTTGCCGAGAGCGACCATCGCCCCAGTACTGATGATGTTGAGCGCGATTTTGGTGGCTGTTCCCGCCTTCAATCGCGTTGAGCCGGTCAGAATTTCGGGACCGACTGCGAGATCAATCGCAAGATCGATCCCGCGGCCGCGGGATTCGCGAGCCGGATTGCAGTTGAGCAAAACCGTCTTTGCGCCTAACGACTTGGCACGCGCGAGCGCGCCTAAAACAAAAGGGGTGCGACCGCTGGCCGTGATTCCAATGACAACATCGACATTTTTGATGCCGCGGCGATCGATCGCGAGAGCGCCGTTGCTTCCCTCGTCTTCCGCTCCTTCCACACTCCGCTGCAACGCGGTCGCGCCACCGGCAATGATTCCTTGGACGAGTTCCGGCGACGCTCCGAAGGTTGGCGGGATTTCGCTGGCGTCGAGCACGCCAAGCCGTCCGCTGCTGCCTGCGCCGATGTAAAATAGCCGGCCACCTTTGCCGAGCGACTCAGCAACGAGCTCGAGCGCGCGCGAGAGATCGGCAGTCGCCGCGCGCAACGCTTCTCCGACAAATTTTTCTTCGTCGACGAAAAGTTTCACCAACTCCTGCGCGCTCATCTTCTCAAGATTTTCAGAGCGCGGATTGCGTTGCTCGGTCAACGCCGCCGCCAGGTCATCGATCTTGTCCGGAGCAGGCTCAGTTCGAATCTCGGGCCAGCTCTGCATTTCCGCCGCCAGCCAGGCCGCGCCAAATTCCGGGGCTCGCTCGGAATTCGCCACCCGCGTATCGGGTAGCGTTTTTTTCAAACGCCGTCGAAACGCATGGTTATAGATCGAGTCTCGCTGAAAGAGTCCGCCGAGCAAAACTACTTTGGGCGCGAGCGCATGCAGCCTGGTCGCGACGGCTTCGGTGTATTCGCAAAGAACCCGCGCGCCTTCTTCGATGATTTCCATGACACGCGAATCTCCGCTGGCAGCCGCTTCAAACACGACCGGCGTCAGCATCGCGATTTCCATTTTGTCGGCGGTCTGGGCCCAGCGCACCAGCTCGTCCAGATTGTTCAGCGACAACGCGCGCAAAATCTTGGTGGTAAACTGGACTTCGCCACGGTGCAGATCGTATTCGCGCAGAATCAAGCGGAGTGCCTGCAAGCTGAGAAAATAACCGCCGCCGGCGTCGCCCAGAATGTGTCCCCAACCACCGGCATTTTCGATCCGCTTGTCCCGACGACCGGTAATGGACGAGCCGCTTCCGGCGTTTACAACAATTCCATCGCCGTGACCGAGCGCCGCGGCTAAACCCGAATCGCGGTCGCTCCCGACCACAATTTTCGCCTGCGGCCAAATCTCGGCACAGAGGCGGGTGAGCGATTGTCGATCTTCTTCCGTCCCGCAGCCCGCCAGAAAAATGCCGGCGGACGTAATTTCCTTCGGCAATTCGCTAAAAATCGCCCGCAATTCTCCGGGCGTAGCGAGGCGAAGATTCGCCGGAGGCAATTTTCCCTGATCCAAAACGCACAGTTCATTCCCGGCGCGTTCGACCAAAACCCAGGCCGTCTTGGTTCCGCCGCCCTCAACGCCAAGGATTTTTTCGCCGCCATTCATTGTCGATCTTTGCCCTGTTTGTATCATGCTTCATGGCCAAAGACGAGGCTCAAGCGGCGAAGCGGATCGCACAGCTCCGGCAGGAGATTAAGGAGCACGACCGCCGGTATTACGAGGAAGCTGCGCCGACGATCAGCGACCGCGAATACGACCGGCTTTATAAGGAGCTGGTCGATCTGGAGGCGAAATTTCCCGATCTCGTGACTCCGGACTCGCCGACTCAGCGGGTTGGTGGCAAGCCGCTCCAGGCGTTTGCGCAAATTCAGCACCGGGCTCCGATGCTGAGTCTGGACAACACTTATTCCGAAGATGAGGTCGCAAATTTCTACAAACGGATCACGCGGCTTTTGCCGGATGAAGAGATCCCGGTCGTGATCGAGCCGAAGGTCGACGGCGTGGCGGTGTCGGTGATGTATGAAAATGGCCGCCTCAAATATGCCGCCACTCGCGGCGATGGTTTGGTCGGAGACGACATTACCCAAAACATCAAAACGATCCGGTCGGTGCCGCAGCAACTGCGCGGCTCCGCACCAAAGGTTTTCGAAGTGCGCGGAGAAGCTTATCTCGACAAGAACGGCTTCAAGAAATTGAACAAAGAACGGGAAGCTGCAGGGTTGCCGTTATTCGCGAATCCGCGCAACGCCGCCGCCGGTTCGCTCAAGCATCTTGATCCGAAAATCGCGGCGCAGCGCCCGCTCGGAATGGTTTTTTACGGGACTGGCGCGGTCGAAGGCGTAGATGTCGATCTTCACTCAAAGATATTTCCATTGTTCAAGAAGCTTGGGCTGCCAACCCATGAAAATTGGTGGTTGGCCGACTCGGTCGAGAAAGTTTTGGATGCGATTCGCGAGCTCGACCGCATTCGCCATGATTTTCCGTACGAGACCGACGGCGCCGTAATCAAAGTAGACGCGCTCGCGCAACGGGAGCGGCTCGGCTTCACCGCCAAATCACCGCGCTGGGCGATCGCCTATAAATACGCCGCTGAGCGCGTCGAAACCAAATTGCTTGATATCATCGTTCAAGTTGGTCGCACCGGAATTCTAACGCCGGTCGCTATGCTCGAGCCCGTGGTCGTCAGCGGGAGCACGGTCTCACGCGCAACGTTGCACAACGAGGACGAGATCAAGCGCAAAGACATTCGCATCGGCGACACCGTCGTGATTGAAAAGGCCGGCGAAGTCATTCCGGCCGTCGTCGAAGTTGTAAAATCGAAACGGCCGCGAAACGCGAAGCCTTTTGATTTTCTCAAACACATTCACGGCAAATGCCCCGTTTGTGGCGGAGAGGTCCGACGCGATCCGCAATTTGTGGCCTGGCGTTGCGAAAATCTGCAATGCCCGGCGCAAGCGACGCGACGATTGGAATTTTTCGCAGCTCGCGGCGCGCTCGATATTGAAAGCGTCGGCGGAATCGTCGCCGATAAACTGGTCGAGCGCGGACTGGTGCGCGAGCCGCTCGATCTGTTCGAGCTGAAGGTCGAGCAACTCGGCAAGTTGAACCTCGGCACTGAGGAAAATCCCCGCATCTTCGGGGAGAAGAACGCTACCAAAGCGATCCAAGCGATTGAACGCGCGAGAACTTTCCCGCTCTCACGCTGGCTTTATGCGCTCGCGATTCCAGACGTCGGCAAAACGACGGCCACGGACCTCGCGCGTTTCCATCAAACGATCGAGGAAGTAGCGAGTTCTAAACTTCTGCGCGACGTCCTCGCTTATCACGAAACCAAAGGCGACAAGGAGGCGACTAAGGAAATCGCCGAACGATTGATCAAATCCGGTTTCGCCCAGCCCTCGAAAAGCAAAATCGACAAACAGGGCGGCATCGTTACCGAAGTCGGGCCGGTCGTTGCGAAAAGTGTTCTCGATTTTTTTGGATCGTCGGCCGGCAAAAAAATGCTTCAGCGGATGAAACAACTAGGAGTTCGTCCGAAAAGCGAAAAGGTTTCCGCCAAAAAAATGGCTGAGTTGCCATTGGCCGGAAAGACTTTTGTCCTCACCGGCACGTTGCCGTCAATGACCCGGGAAGAGGCGTCGGCCAAAATCGAGGCGCTTGGCGGTCACGTCAGCGGGAGCGTGAGCAAGAAAACCGATTACGTGCTCGCCGGCGCGGAAGCGGGCAGCAAACTCGAGAAAGCCAAAGAACTCGGCGTCCCCATTATCGACGAACCGACGTTCCGGAAAATGGTCTAATTACGGCGATCGTTCCGGGGCGGATTGCAGATTCAGCGGAATGGCGCGGTTTGAAA
>QHOI01000162.1 GCA_003218705.1 Verrucomicrobiota bacterium
CCCCGGTTCATCGGACAATTCTGCGTTACGGCATTTGCTTTGGGTTCGCTGCCGGAAAGCGTTCGACGCCATCAAAGCCGCTGATTTCCTTTTGCGCGACGGCAATTTCCCGCTGGTAATTGTCGATTTTGTTCTGAACACGCCGGAGGAGTTGCGAAAAATTCCGCAGACAAGCTGGTATCGTTTGCAACGGTTGGCAGAAGCTGTGCCGACAGTATGCCTCATCATTAATCGACAAGGGATAGTCGGCAGCGCCCAATTAAAAATCGTTCTCGAGAATTCCTGGACGCTGCAAACTTTGGAAAAAGAAAATGCGATTTCGCATCTGCGATTTCGTATTCAACGCTCGCATCGCAAATCAGAGCTCAGCGATCAGAGGTCAGAAGTCCGATTAGCAAATTAATGTTCGCGACGATTTATTTGCCCAATTTTTATTTGCAGGCCGCAATTCGGCATCATCCAAAATTGCGCGCTCAACCCGTGGCTCTCATCGACGCCAGTCAAAAGAAAGTTGCGATCATTGAGCTGAATGACGCCGCCGAAAAAGCCGGCATCACTAAAGGCATGACGCCGAGTCAGGCCCTGGCTCGGTGCTTGCACGTCGTCATCCGAACGCGCGAGCGCGCCCAGGAAAATGTGATCGGCGAAATTTTATTGCAGCATGCGTTTATGCTTTCGCCATTTGTCGAAGCAACCGCCTCCGGAGTTTGCACTGTCCAATTTACCGACAGCCGCGATCTGACCGCGAAACTCTCACGTGTTATTGCGAAACTCGAGAAATGCGAAATTCGTGCCCAAGCCGGGATCGCGTCATCACCCGACACCAGTTATCTGGCGGCGCATTTAGCCCGACCGGTGTTGCAAATCGATCAAGCGAAGGAATTTCTTGCGCCGTTGCCAATCGAAACGCTTGCGATCGCGTGAAGAACTGGTGGATCGGCCGCTCCGCGGGCGATGCTAAGGATGTGCGGCTTCGCCGCCTAGATTAGCATCGAGGTCCGAGCCGGACTGGCCTTGGGACTGCTCGATCCAGCTTAAGCCGCGGCTGGTTTACGTTCGATAAATAATCCGTAAACGAAACCGCCGAGCGCCGCACCGATCAATGGCCCGATCCAGTAAACATAATGATCATGCCAAAACCATGATGCCAGAGCTGGTCCAAAAACGCGGGCGGGATTCATCGCCGCGCCGGTCAACGGGCCGCCGAACAAAATATCGAGCGTGACCGTTGCCCCAATTGCAAATCCAGCGAGTCCGCGGCCGCGTTCGTCGACTGCCGTCCCATAAACGACGAAGACCAGAAAGAAGGTGAGGATGGCCTCGACCAGAATTCCTTGCATCCCGTTCAGATTGATCGCGAGCTGGGGTGTTCCCATGACCACCACTTCGCGACCAAACAGGCCCAGGCAAATCAACGCAGCCGTGAAGCCGCCCAGAAGTTGTGCGCTCCAATAACGAATTGCCGTCGCAAGCGGCATGTGACCGCCGCAAAGCAAACCGAACGTGACCGCCGGATTCAAGTTCCCGCCCGAAATGTGCATCGTGGCTGAAGCAAAAACCGCGATGGTCAAACCGTGCGCCAGCGCAATACCAAGAACGTCGTGCCCGGCCGTTTTAATCGCTCCGATGCCGACAAAAATGAGAGCAAATGTTCCGATAAATTCCGCAAGCCAGGGACGAAATTTTTCCATGACGCAATGAGATCAAATTGCAAAGAGAGCGACAAGTGGCGAGTGACTAGTGACCAGACCCAAAATTAAGCCACCGGTCACTCGTCACCCTTCTTATCCGCCGGCGTAATTGGGATATTTCTCGCGCAGCTGTCGCGCGACTTTATCGGCCTCTGCCGTATTGCCAGCACGCTGATAAGCGGTCGCAGCCTTGTGCAAAGCCCGGGGCGTGATCGCCGGGTCGTCATAGAGCAAAGCCACACCCATGAATGCCTTGCTCGCTTCATCAAAATTACCGCGCTCGAATTGGACATCGCCCGCCAGGAGACGCGCCTGAGCGTTCACCTGTCCCTCCGGTTGAAGCACCATGATTTGCTCGGCGATCTTTTGCGCGTCGTCCGGCTTATGAGCGGCGATCTTCACCTCACCAAGCTTCAGCAGCACTTTGGCTTTTCCCGCAGGATCGGTCGCGACCTGCAAATATTTGCCGAGCGCGGTCTCCGATTCGTCGAACTTCTGTTGTTTGGCGGCAGCGTCGCCAAGATAAAACCAAAAATCCGGTTTGACCGGAGGATTGTCGATCTTTCCAAGTACCCCGAGATATTTCTCGGCGGCGGCATAATTTGTCTCGTTGTAATAACCAATTCCCAACCACTCCAGGATTTCGGCCGGGATAGTGCCAGCGGCATTGGCCGCGAGAAAGCCATCGACTTCTCGCGTGACGGCGCCGCGATCATGCAGACCGAAATACGACGAAATGATGCGGACTGTCGCCTGAACGTAATAGCGATCCTTATCCAGCTGACGCGCCGTGTTGAGGGAAGCCAGCGCGGTCTTGTAATCCTTCATCTCAAACGCGGCTTTGCCGATGTAGTAATGCGCCATCGACGCGGCCGGGCTTTTCGGAAATTCTTTTAACAGCTGACGAAACGTTTCGCTCATTCCCTTCGGGTTTTGTTGCTGACCAAGAATGAGCGCTTTGCGCTGCAGCGCTTCCTCGCGCTCGCGCGCTTGGGGATATTTCGCCAGGATCGCGTTCCAATCCGAAAGCGCAGCGTCGTAGTTTTTGTCGCTCTCGTATGTTTCGGCGCGACCGGCGTAAGCCGAAGGCGCAAGCGGATTGTCGGGGAAAGCCTGAACGAAGAATCCAAATGCCTCAACGATTCCAGCCACGTCCTTCATTTGCAGATAACAGGAACCGAGTTGATAGGCCGCTTCCGCGCGGAGTTTGGGTGAGAGCTTGGAAACGCGAAGTTCCGAAAAAATCGGCGCAGCACGCGGATAATTTTGCTGTTTATAAAGCGCTTCGGCTTTGAACAATTTCGCCTGATCGGCGCGTTCGGCCGAAGGATTTGTCGCCAAGAATTCGTCCACCTCGGGCGGAAGGGTCGAGGGATCCGAATTGTAAATATTAATAAGGCGCTCGAACGCCGCCTCTTTTGCTTCTTCGCGACCCGGATATTTGTCGATGATTTCGCGATAAAGCGCCTCCGCTTCCTTGGCATGCCCGAGCTGCCGCTGGCTGTTCGCGGCGAGCAATATTACCTCCGCGCGCATCTCCTCCGGAAGCTGTTGCTGCGTTTTCTTGTAATCGCTCAGAAGTTGCGCGAATTGGCCGGTCTGAAATTGCAGCCGCAAAATGCCGAGTTGCGCCAGGGAACGCCAGCGCCCGGCTTCAGATAGCGAACGGCCTTTCTGCAGTAATGTCATCGCCTTGTCCGACATGCCTTTGTCGATCTTGCCCTTGTCAGACTGCAGAAGATCCAGCGCGATCAGTCCGGCCCGGACGGTCGCCTCGGCTTTCAATGCCGGTTTCTGTGTTTCGTTAGAGAGGGCCTCGTACTGTTTCAGTGCGTCTACTTTTCGTCCGCGCGCCACCGCAATCCGCGCGGCGGTTTCGCGCGAGTCCTCGCGGTATGGATTCGGATTTTTCGCCTCTGCGACCTGTTGATAAATGTCGCAGGCTTCATCTTTGCGATCGAGCGCTTCGAGGCAACGCGCTTCGAAATAACGGGCGGAAAGCGCAACTGCGGCATCTTTTGATTTCGTGGCGGACCGATGGAAGAGCGGAAGCGCGGCGGCGTAATCTTTTTGGGTAAACGCCATTTCAGCCAAGGCGTAGGCCGCGGGACCGGCGAAGTCGCTTTCGGCGTAATCGTTCAGGACTCTCTGAAAATTCGTGCGCGCGCTGGATGACTTATTCAGATTGCGCAAGCACTCGCCTAGCGAGAAATAGGCATTCGGCCGGCCGGACGCTCCCGGATAGTCGTCCAGATATTTTTGATATTCGGGAATGGCGAGATCGTAGAGTTTTCGGGTGAAGAGGGCATTGGCGTACTCGAGTTGGCGTTTTTCAGGCTGTTCCGTTTCAGCTGCGCGCGGGGCCTCCGGCGTTTCTTCCGCCGGCAAAGCACGCGACACCGGGGGCTGAGGTGGCAGCGGCCGCGGGAAACCGGGGGGCGGCTGGGCCAGAGTTAGATCGGCAGACCAAAACAGCATCGCCAGTCCGAGAAGACCGGCCGCGCCGCGCGCATTTTTCATTTTGCGGTCGCGAAAGCGACGTTCGTTATCCCGGCTTCGGTACAAATGTTGAGGACGCCGATGATATTCTTGTAAGCGCCCGCTTCATCGCCGCGAATGATCACCGCTTGCTCGGAGTTGAGTTGGACGAGACTCTTGAGCAAGTCGGTTAGCTCGGCGCCTGTCAGCGTTCTGCGATTGACGACCACGTTACCGTCCGCCTTCACGTTCACGACCACATCACCGACGGGAGCGCTTTTCTCTTTCGCGGCCGACGCTTTGGGCACTTTCACATCCAGCTCGTTTTCATTTCGAGCCGCATTCCACGTCAGCAAAAAGAAAATCAGAAGGAGCAGGAGCACGTCGACCAGGGGCGCGAGTTGGATCCCCGGGTGCTGGAGCGGAGCGTGACTACGCAGATTCATGAAAGGAAGATGTCGATCTTGCGAAGAGTGCGGCGATTATAATTCGTCTTCAATGAGCACGGGCGTGCGCTCGCTCCGGCCGCTAAATTGAAGCGAGAGCAAAGCGAGCACGTGCGTGGTAGCAGATTCCAACTCGGAAATAAGCTTTTGTGCTTTGCCGCGGAAGAACGCGTAAGCCATCATCGCTGGAATTCCGATCGCAAGTCCGGCGCAGGTATTGACCAATGCTTCGCTGATTCCTTTCGACAACAAAACATAACGGGCCGTCCCGAGGTCCGCGCCGAGCGCGCCGAATGAGCGAATGATTCCGAGGACTGTGCCGAGCAACCCGAGTAATGGGGCAATCATTCCGATGTCGGCCAGATAAGTAACGCGGTTGTTCAGACTCGCGGCGACCCGCGTGCCTTCCGTTTCGGCGATCTCGCGAACTTGCTGTAAATCCGCATTCGGATTTTTAGTGGTAAAATCGAGCATCTTTTGCACGACGCGGGCAATCGCTTCGCCGTGCCGATTCGAAACCGCGAGCAAGCCAAGATAATCGCGTTTCCGTAGGAGCGCGTCGGCTGTTGCCATGTAGCCACTCGAAACGACCGCCCCGCGGCGGATCGTCATCAGGTAAACGATCAGCAGCATGACAAAGAAAACCGAGAGCGCGAAAAGGACGAGCATCACCGGTCCAGCCGCGATCAACGTTTCCAGGATCGTCTTGGAATGAATGTCGGGGACCAACGACGGGGTTGCCGCGGGCGCCGCCGGTGACGGCGTGGCGCTCGGAGTTATAGTTTGCGCAAACAATGGAGTTCCGATCGCGGCAGCGATCAGCGGGAGCAAAATCTTCATGCCAAAAGTGTTCTAATCATAGACGCCACGGCGCGGTATGCAAATAAGACGGCCACGGGTTAAACCGCGTTCAAACACGGGAGTTGCTCAGGCAAATCGATCTCCCTCGATCCAACGGCGGACGCGGAAAATGTGGGCCGGCTGAATTTCGGGGTCCAGCTCTACATAATTGCGGCGGCCGTGCCAGATGTAACGCTCCCCGGTCACAAGATCGTGCATCTGATAGGTATCGCCCTCGATCGAAGCAAATTGATCAACCGGAACGTCGATAAACGAATGTTGTTTTCGATGTGGATCGAGATTCACCACTATCAAAATGATGTTGTCGCGCGCGGCGGTCATTTTCCCGTAAAAGAGAACCGAGTCATTGTCGGCGTGATAAAAACGCAAGTTATCGTAAAAATGGAGCGCACGGTTCGTCCGCCGGATTTGATTTAAACGCGTGATCCAATCCTTGATGTTGCCTGGCGCATTCCAGTCACGCTCTTTGAATTGGTATTTTTCCGAATCGAGGTACTCCTCGCGCCCGGGCAACGCTTCGTTCTCACAAAGCTCGTATCCGCTGTAGATGCCGTAAACCGGCGAGAGGGTCGCGGCTAGCACCGCCCGAACGATGAAGGCCGGACGCCCTCCATCCTGCAAGAAAAACGGCAAAATATCCGGAGTGTTCGGCCACAGATTTCCGTGGAAATATTGGCGCATTTCTGTTTGCGTCAGTTCGGTCAAATACTCGGTCAGTTCCTGCTTCGTATTTCGCCAGGTGAAGTAAGTGTAACTTTGAGTGAACCCGGCCTTGGCCAGCTCTTTCATCATTTTGGGCCGGGTGAACGCTTCGGCCAAAAAGACCGTGTCCAAGTATTTTTCGCGGACCCGCGCGATCAAATATTCCCAGAAGACAACCGGTTTGGTGTGCGGGTTATCGACCCGAAACGTGCGCACGCCGTGTTCGGCCCAAAACAGCACGATGCTCACCATTTCCGCCCAAAGCTCCGGCCATTTTTCGCAGCGGAAATTGAGCGGGAAAATGTCCTCGTATTTTTTCGGCGGATTCTCCGCGAATTTGATCGAGCCGTCCGGCCGCTGGTAAAACCAATCCGGATGTTCGCGGACGTAAGGATGGTCGGGAGAACAATTGATCGCGAAATCGAGCGCGATCTCCATTCCGCGTTTTCGCACTTCGCGCTGGAGCCAATCGAAATCTTCGAGCGTCCCCAGCGCGGGCTCCACCGCTTTGTGACCGCCAGCTTTGCTTCCGATCGCCCAGGGCACGCCGGGATCGCCTGGTTTTGCAGTCACGGAATTGTTTCGCCCTTTGCGATTAGTATGTCCGATCGGATGAATCGGCGGGAAATAAATTACGTTGAAGCCCATCGCCCTCGCGTCATCAACTCGGGGCAAACAATCACGAAATGTCGATCCGCGATCGCCGCGACCTTCGGCCGAGCGTGGAAAAAATTCATACCAGGCGGCGATTTGCGCTTCTTTCCGTTCCACGATTACGCGGGGCGGCGGCGCATATTGCGTCGCCCACGAACGGTCGGGATAGGTCGCCATCAACACTTCGAGCTCGCCCGAGTGGACAATGTTGTTAATCTGCGCGTGATCAGCCCGGCGAATAGATTCCGACAGTTCGCAAAGTCGCGCCGAATCGTCCGCGACGTGAGCGCGCTTTCCGGCCGCTTCGATCAGGGCCGCGCCTTCCAGTGTTTCAGCGGTCAGATCGGAAATGCCGGCTTCGAATTTTTTCGTGAACTCATCCCGCCAACTTCGAAAGGTGTCGGTCCACGCTTCGACCGTGTATTCATAAACGCCGATCTCGTTCAGCGAACAAATCCCGCGCCAGCGATCGTTGTCGATAAACGACATCGCTGTCTCATGCCAGCGAGGTTGACCAACCAGCCGCCATTTCAAAGCGGCGGCCACGATATCGTGACCGTCTTTAAAAACGTCGGCTTCGACCGCAAGATCGTCTTCGACGATGCGTTTGACCGGGTAACGTCCGCCGTCACTCAACGGCCGAAGATTCTCGATAACCGCGCTGGGAAAGGCCCGAGCCATGGGCCTTCAATCAACTGAAATTAGTCCGATGCGAAAGAAGAAATCGCTCCGGGCTCGCCCCAGGACGAGTCCGTCCGACTGGCGGACAAGATCGATCCGCAGAAGACGGATTTGCCGTGGCGAATTAACGGATCAAGCGGCGAAATAAAATGCGCACTCGTAGAGTCCGCTTGTGCGCGTTTCCTCGCGCCGGACGCTCCTTCCGAGAACGCCCTCAAACATGTCCTGCTCGAGCCGGCCAATGATTGGGTATTTCTCGATCAGATTAAAAATCGGGGAATGACATTCCAAAATTTGCAGACCGTCTTTTTCCGAAGGAAGAAACTGCGCCATGTAACCTTCACTGTCGCGCACTCTGGCCAGCCACTTTGCGCGTTCGACGACGTTCTCGCCTTTAACCTTTACTTTCAATGCCGCGGTGCGCTTCTCAAAAACATTATAAAGGAGTTTTTCCGGCGCGTTCGCTCCGTAAATGTCGCGAATGGACCTGAGCAGCTCGAGCGTAAACTCATTGCTATCGGCCGGGAAAAGATCGTGGCTCCGTCGGGTCAGCCGATAAACCATTTCCGGTCGTCCCATTTTTTGTGGACGCCGCCAGGTATCGAGATAGCCGTCGCGCTGAAGGGTGAGGCAATGTTGCTTGATCCCCATGTAACTCATTCCCATTTTGTCGACGAGCTGGTTAACGGACATTCCTTTGGTCCGTTTGAGCGAGTTGAGAATCTCGAGCCGCTGGGTGCGGCCGATCTCGGCAAGCAGACGTTGGTTCATGGGCGATATCATAGGTTCGCGCCGACTTTACACGCCTCGATCTTTAAAAGGCAACATCTAAATACCGCAAATTCCCTTGGCAAAAGAGATTACGACGATGGCAATGGAAGACCGACAACGTCTGCTGGAACAGCAGCATTCCCGTCAGATATCGCTTCGACTCTGGATCCGACCGAATTAAACCCGCGCTTCACGTAAGCGAGCGCGATTTCCCGCCGATTGCTGGAGGCCGCACTTGTGATCCAGCCGATTTCTTTTCCCTCAGGCCCAGTCAATCGCATCCCAGGAACCAGCGGAATGTTTTTTACCGAAACCAATCCACACAATTGCTTATTTCGTTGTCCCGACATTTTCATGCGAGAAATGGTTTCCTGACCGATGTAACAACCTTTCTCATAATCGATGGAGCGCTGTTCGAGGTTGGCTTCGACCGGAATAATCTCGGCGGTCAATTCGCGACCCCAGCGCGGAATTCCTTGTTCGATTCGGAAAACTTCCGCGCTATTTTCATCGCAAAACTCAAACACTCTCGATAATTCGGCCGCGAGCTGGTCATGGTCAGCTGCTTCGCTCCAAATATCGTGACCCTGCAGGCCGAAGCGGTTTGCCGAGACGAGATGCGTGGCAAACGGAAAGGTCGAATGTGGCGCGCCGATCAGGTGAAAGATCGACAATCGCGCAGTTACGTCTTCGATCTGCACATCGTCGGCGATGATGTAGCGCTCGACTCGTGCTTGAAGAGTTGACTGAAGCGCCGGATCGGCATCCAGGATAAACGAATCCCCTTTCGCATGCGCGAACAGGTGAGCTTCCATCTTGCCTTTCGCGTTTAAGATGCACGCTTCGAGGGCGCTCGTCTCCGACGCTTTCCGAATATCGTTTGTCAGTTGCCCATTGAGAAAACGCAAACGATCGGCGCCGCTGACCCGCAGCTTCACCCGCGCTGAAAGGTCGAAAAATGCGCGATCGAGTGAACGAAGTTGCGCCGTCATTCTTTTGGCGCGGTTTATTTTAGGATTCGTCCCGGCGCCCGCTTTCGCCACGGAGCAATTTCGCGAGCAATTCCAGCGGCGACTTTGCCGCGGCCGATTGTTCTGCCTCCGGCTCGGGCGCTGCCTGAGTCGAAACAACATCCTGGGCGGGCGTTTCCGGTTGACTTGGTTCAACTGCAGCCGGCGTTGTCGTTTCACCGGCCGATTCCGCCGGCACGAATTGTTCCATCGTAGGCTGAGGTTCGGGTACTGGCTCCTCTGGAGGCGGCGGCGCAAGATCGACCTCCTGGACCTGGACCGCAGCTGCCACTTCGCCCATGCTCGAAATCGTCGCCGCCGGTTCAATCGGCGGCGGTTTTTCAAACAGTTCCAAGTCCTGTTCCACTGCCGGAAAAATCATTTCTGGAAAATATTTGCGCGCGATGACCGAAAAATCTTCCTCGGCATAGCCGCGCTGCTCCTGCTCGAGAAGTCGATCGCGCGCGGCCGTGGTGACGGCGAGCTCGAGATGATGAGACAATCCAAGCCGGCCGGCGATCAACATGTCTTTCAGCATGTGTTTGAGGGCGAAGTGCGGCTCGAAATTGCCTTCGATCATCTTTGGCAATTTCATCGCCAATGTTTTGGAATAACTGGCGTTGTTTTGGAGCGCGGCCACGAACTTTTCGGAAGAGACGCCGGCGTGATTGATCAGTGCGAGGGCTTCCGCCAACGCCTGAACACTGGCGCTGGTGACGATGTTCGTAGCCAGTTTGACCACAGTGGCCTGGCCGATCTCGCCGATCTCGATGACTTCTTTGGAACTCGCCTCCAGAATCGGACGCGCTTCCTTCAAGGCGACTTCGTCGCCGGCCACGTAAAACACGAGCTCCCCGTTTTCCGCGCCTATTTTGCTGCCGGTGAACGGCGCTTCGACAAAGCGCGCCCCGCGGCGTTCCACCAAATCGGCGGCAGCTCGCATCGAGTGCGGCGCGACTGTTGGATGCGAAAGCACGATGTGCCGCGGTGCCAGGGCCGGCGCCATTTGCCGGATGACGTCGAGAAGCGCGTCGTCGTTCGACACGAAAATCTGGATGTAATCACACATCTCGGCTAGCTCAGCCGGCGCGCCCACGAAATTCGGGACCGGACGCGGATTTCGGTTCCAGACGAACACGTGAAAACCCTGACGACGTAAATTTTCTGCGACCCGGCTCCCAATGATACCGAGCCCGATTATACCGACATTTTTATTGGTTCGACGCGCCATTTGACTTGGATGCGGCCCTTTCGCAACGGTTGGTCGCCTATTCAGCCTGCGGCGAAAACGGGCATCGCGCAACTCCAGAAGTTCGCCTGGAACAAGGCTAGAAGGGCCGCAAATAGTCAGCTTCCGAGCTAAGATCGATAATCAGTTTTTGGATCGCGGCAGTCCGCTTCTGGTTTGCCAGGTCGATCGCGATATCGTTGCGCACTTCGTCGAATGTTTTTTGCCGTGGCTGCTGGAGATCGATCATTTTGAGAATGTGAAAGCCGAGGCGGGTCCGGATCGGCCGGCTGATTTCTCCCGGGCAAAGTTTTAGTGCCGCCGCCACGAAATCCGGCGGCATTCGAGTTGCCGAAAAATAATCCAGGTCGCCGCCGCGTAGCTTGGTCGCTTCGTCTTCCGAATTTTCCGCCGTCAAAGCGGCGAAATCTTCGCCGCCAGCCAACCGCACAGACAACGCCTCGATCGCAGTTTGTTTGGCCTCAACAATCTCAGGTGCGGTTTCAGGCGGCGCGGCCAAAAACAAATGGCTGACGCGAATACGCTGGGGAACAAAGAAATTCTCCGGATGCGAATGATAGAATCGGCGACATTCATCCTCGGCGACGTCGATTTGAGGGGAGATTCGCTTTGAAATCCATTGCCGCGCAGGCAAATCTTCCCACACAATTTGCGAGAGCGAAGGATCGTTGAGCGAACTTCGCGCTAGAGCGGACAACCACGCCTTTTCGTGGACGAATTGCCAGCGCAGCAGATCACGCTGGTGTTTCCATTTGGCCCACTGAATTTTCTCGAACCGCGCTCGTGATCGCAAGGCGGCATTCGGGATCAAACTAGTCAGCGCTGATTGCCGTTCGGCCGGTGTCGCTTTGTTGCCTTCAAGACCTGCGAGGTAACGCGACTCGTCCAGCGCCCGATCGAGATCAGTTTGATAAATCCCGCGCTCATGAACCCGTGCCAACAAATGACCGCGGCCGCAGATGATCCCGAGTTTATCTCGAAAAACAATCGTAGGAGCGGCCAACTGAGCCGATACAATGCCCGCGGCAGTGGCGATTCCGAGCGAGATCCAAACCGCGACTACGCGTCTCATTTGAAGGCGAATTCCGAGAGATAATAAGCGGCTACTGAGCCGACAATCTGGAGGCTTTGGGCGCTGATCTTATCCATCGTGTCATCGGCGGTATGCCACGGTGGGTAATGAAAATCGATCACGTCCACGACTGGGATGCCGACCGCGTTCAATGGGCTATGATCGTCGGTTACGTCCTGATCGAGATAGGTGAAATAATTGCGCAACTTCAGCGCGTCAGCCGAAGCAAAAATGTCGCGCGTGATCTTTATGGGCGAATTTGGCGGAAAGGTGATATCCAGCGAGCGATCGCCGACCATGTCGAAAAGAATTCCGCCTCGAAATGATTTGGCGGAACCGTCCTGGCGAAGCTCGTGCGCAAAGTGACGGCTTCCGTAGATCCCGTCAGTGTTGCTAAAATTTTCGAAAGCTTCCTCGCCGTCGAAGAAAACAAGCTCAATCTTTTCTGCCAGGCGTGGCTGTTGAGCTAACACCCTCGCTAATTCCAGGAGCAAGCCAGTGCTCGAGCCGCCATCGTTCGCGCCGACGAACCGAAATGTGTCGAAGACTTTCGTGTCATAGTGCGAACAAAGTAGAAACAAATCAGTTGTTTTCCCAATGGTGCCAAAACGCGCGATCAGATTTACGAAACGAACCTGACCGCGCGGCGTCTCGTCTGTGAACGGCTGTTCCGTCACGCGCCAACCCGAAGAGTTCAGTTCCTGCTTAATGTAGGCGCGCGATTTTTCGATTGCCTCGGACTGTGGAGTTCGCGGACCCAAATCGACCAACCGCTGCACATGGGCGAGTGCTTTGTCGCCGGAAAATTGGGTCCAAATTTTATCCGGCGCCGCTTTGGCACCGGAAGTCGCCAAAATCAGACACAGAAATGACAGACCGACTCGCCGCAATGGAAACGACATCTAGATTCCGCTTAGCGATCGCTGGAATTCAAACCGACGATGCTCAAAATCCGCTGGAGATCGTCATCGCCATAGTACTCAATTTCGATCCGTCCGCGTTTTGGTCCGTGATGAATCGCGACGTTCGTGCCCAGATGTTGCCGCAATTTGTCCTCTAAATCAGCGATCGTGGCCGACGTAACTGTAATTTCCGCAGTCCGCCGCGCTCGTCTTTTCCAACCGCCCAGATGTCGTGCGACGAGACGTTCGGTTTGCCGCACGCTCGCGTTGCGACGCAAAATAGTCTCGGCCACTTTCAACTGTTCCTCGGCCTCTTTGATACCAAGCAGAACTTTAGCGTGCCCCACCGACAGCAAATCCTGCGCGACCCAGGTTTGAATTTGCGGATGCAGGTCGAGCAAGCGAATCGCATTTGCGACCGCGGCGCGGCTGCGCCCGACCTTTAGCGCGATGTCCTCCTGTCGCATTCCAAATTCTTCCGCCAATCGCGAGTACCCTTGCGCCTCTTCGATTGGATTCAGGTCGGTCCGCTGAAGGTTCTCGATCAAAGAAAGCTCAAGCACTTCCAAATCGCTCGCCGTCCGCACGATCACCGGAACTTCGGCAAGTCCCACTTCCTGTGCCGCGCGCCAGCGTCGCTCGCCCGCGATCAGTTCGTGGCGTCCATCGATGCGGCGGACAATAAGCGGCTGAATGATTCCGTGTTGTCGAATTGAATCGACCAGTTCCTGCAACGCTTCAGGTGCGAAATTTTTCCGCGGTTGCAACGGGCTGGGGACGATTGTGGCCAGACGCACTTCGTGAACCGACTCGCCAAGATCGACATCTTGCCGAACCGGCTCGGGGCGAGTCCCGATGAGCGCGCTCAGACCCTTGCCGAGACCGGTCTTCGCCATCTTCGCCATGTGGGTGAGGCTATCGGAAGCGCTCAGATAACGCAAATGGCAATGAGAAACGCGCGGGTGTTGCGCCGATTTCCACCGACAGATAGCATGCGGCGATGTGGCGCGCGCCTGAAGTCTTTACCCTCGGACATTCCCCGGATCCGGACGACGCTTTCATGTTTTATGCGATCGCGAAGAATAAGATCGATCTGCGCGGGTATCGTTTCGAGCATCGCCTGGAGGATATCGAGACCCTGAACGAACGCGCAACTCGCGGCGAGCTGCATATCTCGGCCGTTTCCATTCATGCCTACGCCTACGTCGCGGACAAATACGCGCTCCTGCCGTGTGGCGCGAGCATGGGCGATGGCTATGGACCAATCGTGATCAGAAAACGGCCAACGCCCAACGCCCAACGCCCAATGCTCAATGCCGATATTGATCCTGGGGAGCAATTGCGCGGCCGCGTAATTGCTGTGCCAGGTCGCATGACTAGCGCGTATTTGGCGCTGCAACTCTATCTCGGCGATTTCAAACACGTCGTGGTGCCGTTTGATCAAATTTTCGATGCAGTGAACGCCGGTGGCGCCGATGCGGGCTTAATTATTCACGAAGGCCAGTTGACCTATGCGAAGTCCGGTTTCACTAAAGTTGTCGACCTTGGAGAATGGTGGAAGCAAGAAACCGAACTGCCGTTGCCGCTTGGTGGAAACGTTATTCGCAAGGATATCCCTGCCCATATTCGACATGACCTTCTCGAAATCATGCGCGAAAGCATCGATTTCGGTTTGGCTCATCGCGACGAAGCGGTGCAACACGCTTTGCCTTACGCCCGCGACATGAATGAACAGCTGGCGGATAAATTTATTGGCATGTACGTGAATGAATTCACCCGGGACTACGGCGAGAAGGGCCGCGCGGCCATCCGCAGATTTCTCGATGATGCGCGATCTGCCGGTTACATCGACACTTCGGGCGAAATAGAATTCGTCGAGTAAACGAACGGGCTATTTTTTTGGCTTCTCGGCTTTACCGACCTGCTTCAAAACAAATGTCTTCACCCGACTGAATTCTTTTTGGAACCCGTTGGTGAAGTCGTGCGTGCCGTATTCGAATAGAACGACAAAGCAAAACGTGAAGAAGATAAACAGAGCGATCCAAAATATCCCACGCAACAGTGCCATGGCGGCAAGCCTAACTGAGCCGGAGTTTTAGGTCAATCTGAGTCACTAGCGTCAAACTTCGAATTGATCGGCCTGGGATAACTGCCAAGCTAATCGGTCATGCGCGTCCCGTTACTGGACCTGAGCGAACAATATCGCGCGATGTCGGAAGAGATTCGCGCAGCGACCGATGAGGTATTGGCCAGCCAGCGATTCATCCTCGGACCAAAGTTGGCGGAATTCGAAAAAGCGATCGCGGAATACTGCCACGTGCCGTATGCCGTTGGGGTTTCGTCCGGAACAGACGCGCTCCTGGCGGTTTTGATGGCGCTCGAGATCGGATTGGGAGACGCGGTTATTACGACAGCCTACTCATTTTTTGCGACCGGCGGTTGCATCTCGCGCGTCGGCGCCACCCCGGTCTTCATCGATATCGATCCAGAGACCTACAACATTTCGGCGAGCGCGTTGAAACGCTACATCGACAAGTATTGCCACCGGGTCGAGGGAAAATTGGTCAATAAAAATCGCCAAACGATCTGCGCTCTCGTTCCGGTTCACCTTTTCGGTTTGTGCTGCGAGATGAATGAAATGCTCGCGGTCGCGCGCGAGCATGATCTGCTTTTGATCGAAGATGCCGCCCAGGCCGTCGGTGCCGATTACCCGCTCGATGGCGGATCAGCCAAGGCTGGCACAATGGGCGACGCCGGCTGCTTCAGTTTCTATCCGTCGAAAAATCTGGGCGCGGCCGGAGACGCCGGACTCGTCGTATGCCGAAATGAGCAATTCGCCGATCGGTTGCGGATTTGCCGTCAACACGGGATGGAAGCGCGTTATCGACATCGGTTTATCGGCGGCAATTTCCGGCTCGACGAACTGCAAGCGGCAATACTGAACGTGAAACTGCCGCATCTCGACCGTTGGTCGGCTGCGCGCCGGGATGCGGCGAAGTTTTACACGAATGAGTTTCGTCGTGTTGGACTAGACGAAAAGCTCAAATTGCCGGTTCAGCCTTATCCGGAGAGCAAGCTCGCCAATCATCACATTTATCATCAATACGTGATCCGTTCGCCGCGGCGGGATGAGTTGCGGGAGCATCTTACCGGGCGCGAGATTGAAACGGCAATTTACTATCCGCTCGCACTGCACGAGCAACCATGTTTCGAATATCTTGGCTATAAACCGGGCGATTTTCCGGAAGCGGAACGCGCCGCCCGCGAGAGCCTGGCGCTGCCGATGTATCCCGAAATCTCGCGCGAGGCGCAACAATACGTGGTAAAGTGCGCAGCCGAATTTTTTGAATAGGCCCGCGTCCGCGACACTTGCCAGCGGCAGAGCGTGAGTTATATCAAAACGCGCGAGGGTAGGTACCGAAGTGGCCAAACGGGGCAGACTGTAAATCTGCTGGCTTTACGCCTTCGCTGGTTCGAATCCAGCCCTGCCCACTTTTTCTGATTGGCAACTCAGCGACGTCGCCTTTTTTTGGCACGCGATGTCGCTCTTCGGCGCGGTTTGGCTTTTGTCCGTTTGGAGGTCGATCGCTTGCGCGATTTCGCAGGTTTTCTTTTCGCGGCTTTGCCCCGCGTAGTTTTCTTCGGTCGCCGTCGCGCCGGTGCGGGTTTAACAATGCGCGCGACCGCCTTTTTCGCGGCCGGACGGAGCCGCCCCTCGCCGGCGGCTTTGCCTGCTATCGCACCGGCAATGCCTCCGACAACGGTGCCGACAGGGCCAATCATGCTGCCAATTACTGCTCCGGTGACGGCTCCGGCGGTTTCCTTAGGTATGGGTGGAATCTCGATGTTTTCTTCGGCGTTTGTATCATCGGGCATAATCGGAACTCCTTTTTAAAGCGTTGTTGTTTTATTGTAGTTCGCTCCTCGGGGCGGGCGCAGCCGTGATGAAACAAAAAAGCGGTCGCTGGAGCGACCGCTTTTACGAAAATAATTAACGGATTGAGCTGATTAACGGCCGCGGCGTTGTCCGCCGTCGCGGCGTCGATCACCGCCGCCACCATAGCCGCCGCCACCGCCGCCTGGCGGCCGTGGTTCGCGCGGGCGCGCCTCATTAACGGTCAGCGCTCGGCCTTCGAGCGTCTTCCCGTTTATTTCCGCGATTGCCTTTTGCGCGTCTTGGTCGGAGCCCATGGTCACAAAAGCGAAGCCGCGGGATTTGCCGGTAAATTTGTCCTGCATGAGCATGACTTCCTGCACCGCGCCTGCTTGCGAAAAGAGCTCCTGTAGTTCGTTTTCGGTGGTGTTAAATGGGAGATTTCCCACATATAATTTAGTTGCCATTGAGTCTAATCTGGAAAACGCCGCCAGGACACTGTTCCCGCTTATCAATTTCAAATCGCCGCTGACTAAATTTCAGATGACAATCGGCGGATTTCCGAGCTGCTGTTTTCTCCTTTCGGGCACATTGTGTAAGGTGCTTCGGTTTGGAAAGCAACCAAAATCGCGGGCCAAGTGGCACTGAAATGGCGACATTTAACGAATTAGGCGGAAAAACAGGGCGATCCCGGGTGGCGGTGGTCGCAGCCGGGGTGATTAGCCCTCTCGGCTTCGGCCTGGATGAGACCCTGGCATCAGTCAGGGCGAGCAGGGATTGCATTTCGCCCGTCACCCGCTTCGATGTCGAGAAATGTCGATGCAAGACGGCTGGGCAGGTCTCCGACGAGCGCCTGGTGAGCAGGCGGCGAAATGGACGGAAAATCGACCGATTGCATCGCGCTAGCCACATGATGATGGCCGTTTTCGAGCAATTGTTCGGACAAGACCCTGAATTTAAGCCTGACCTGACCGTCGTCGGCACTACCAGCGGCGGCATGTCGTTTGGGGAGGATTATTATCGCGCCTTACATCGGGATCGCGGGTTGCGACATTCGCCGGGGTGGATTGCAAATTATCCGCCGCAAAAACCCGTGATCGATGCGCAAGATGCATTCGAAATTTCGGCGCCATGCCAGATTATCGCCAATGCCTGCGCTTCCGGAACAAACGCAATCGGGCATGCATTCGAATGTGTAAGTTCAGGAAAATATCAGCGGGTGTTGACCGGTGGATACGACGCCCTTTCCGAACTGGTCTTTGTGGGCTTCGATTCTTTGCAAGCGTCCACACCGGAAAAATGCCGGCCATTCGATCGCGATCGGTCGGGAATGGTTCTTGGTGAAGGGGCTGCGATCCTGGCACTTGAGAATTTGGAAGACGCGCGCGCGCGTGACGCTCGAATTTTGGGGGAAATTATCGGCTACGGAATTTCTACCGACAATCATCACCTGACTCAGCCCGACCCTTCCGGAAGCGGTCCGCGACGGGCAATGGAACAAGCGCTGCATAGCGCTGGTCGTTCCGCGGAGGAGGTGAACTATATTAATGCCCACGGCACGGCGACGCCCTTCAATGATGCGGCCGAAGGCAAAGCGATTGCGGAATTATTCGGAAGTATTCCGGTCAGCTCATCCAAAAGCATGATTGGTCATTCGTTAGGCGCGGCCGGTGCGATCGAAGCCGTTGTCTGTTTACTTGCGTTGCAAGCGCAACTTCTGCCGCCCAACATTAATTTTCGCAGGCCGGACCAAGATCTAGATCTCGACATCGTGGCAAACAAATCGCGCGAAGCGAAGATCGACATCGTCCTTTCGAATTCGTTTGGATTCGGGGGCACGAATGCTTCCATTTTGATCCAGAAACTCGCCGCATGAGCCTGCGGATCGCAGGCATGGGTTGGGTCACGCCGCTTGGTCGAGGCGTCGACGCGGTCTGGAACCGTTTGCTTCTTGGTGAGGAAGCTCTCGCCCAGCCGATCTCTGATCCCGTTTCTGAAAAGAGATACTCCGCTTTTCGCGTCCCGGCCGAAGCGCTAACAGATTTGCCGCCGCATCCTCGCCTCCGTCGCGCCAGTGCGATCTCGCGTTTTGCCGCGGCCGCAGGAATCGATGCGCTGGGGCAGGCAAGGTCGACCATCGGAGAGATCGACGCGGAGCGGATGGCGCTCGTGTTTGCCGTCTCCAACGGCGGCGTCATTTACACCAAGCGGTTTTACCACAACATCGTGGAGACGGGCGCTCAATCGGCCAGTCCATTGCTTTTTCCGGAAACAGTTT
>QHOI01000163.1 GCA_003218705.1 Verrucomicrobiota bacterium
GTATTGCTGGCGTTAGGCGTGGGATACGCACTCAAAGTGACGACCTCGGTTGGGCTCCTGGCCAGAAACTCGGCTCCGTTTGCCGGGGTGGTCATCAGGCTCTGCACGTATGAAGCGCTCGTCAGATTGGCGAACGACAGGTTTCGCAGTTGCTCGAGCCTGTCTTGCACTCCTTGTAAGACCGCTACGTTGTTCTTACTGGATGTTATATAGCGGAGACAGAGGCCGTTAACCTCGAAGATTGAAACGAAGAAAACGGCCACCAGAGCAACAGCTATCATCGTTTCGACTAGGGTGACCCCGGCGAGAGGTTTTCTCGAGCGCTTTAGGCCTACCCTGTAGGAGTTAATCCTCATGTCAGGGCGTAACGAAGCAATTGCAGTGCCCTGATCGCGCTACAGTCGCGCGATTCGGTCGTAGCGAAATACACGACATCTCGAGCCGAAGTCTTTGGTTAGACGGAGGCTTTTTGTCCTGCACTGACCCACCGAATCGCTTCATGACAAAGCTGGCTGGAGTTCTCCAAATGCAATTTCGTTTTGATTCGTGCCCGGTAAGTATCGACCGTGCTGAGTCCGAGATGAAGTTGATTGCTGATCTCGCGGGTGCTGCGTCCATGCCCGATCAGCTCGAAGACCTCGAGTTCTCTATCGGTCAACTGAGTCACACCGTTTTCGCTTTTTCGGCCAAGAGCAACGGTTTCGAGAATGCGGGAGGCGATCCGTCCCGGCAGATAAATTTCGCCCCGAAGAACAGCGCAAATGGCGGTCATCACTTCTCTCGAAACTTCGTTCTTGGTGATATAACCACGCGCGCCAGCTTTGAGGACGCGTTCCGCGTAAAGCGCTTCATCGTGCATCGAAAGAACTAATACCGGAACGTCGATCTCTTTTGCTTTCAGGTTTTTGATGAGCTCGAGTCCGCTCGGGCCTTTCAAGATAAGATCGACAATCGCGATGTCAGGCGCTTTCGACTCGATCAACTGGAAAGCATCGTGAATGTTGTCTGCTTCACCGCACACTGTCATTCCCGGCTCTTTATTAATGAGTTGGGCCAGTTGCTCGCGAAACATCGGATGGTCTTCGACCAGAACGACGCGGAATTTTTGTAGCGCTTCCGTATTCATCGCTTAGCGCCAGTTGGAATGGTGCAGGACACGATTGTGCCGCCACCGGAACCGGCTTCGATCGCAAATTCCCCATCCATGATGTTGGCGCGATAACGCATGATGCTGATCCCGACGCCGTTCATGGCGTTTCCATTTTTGGAGAAGCCAATTCCGTCGTCGGCAATGCTCAAGCTCGTCGCGCTCGCGTTAGCGCTGAGGCGAATGTCGATCTTGCGCGCTTTGCCATGCTTGGTCGCATTGTTAATCGCTTCTTGCGCGATCCGGTAAAGATGTGTGGCCTTGCCGTCTTGGCTGGCGCCAGTTTTCCCGGCGGCTTCAAAAGTGCATTGGACCGGAAGCAATCGGCTCGTAGAAACGGCGAGTTCGTTAAGTGCTGCCGGCAATCCCGCTTCATCCAATCGTACCGGGACCAGGCCGTGTGATAAATCGCGCGCTTGCTTGACCGATTCGCTTAACAGTTTCTCTATCTCACTCGCGTTCGCCGCTAACTTATCCAGCCCTGTCTCTTTCAAATCGATCTTGAGCGAAGTCGCGGCGCAACCGACCGCCGCCAAAAATTGGCAGAGCCCATCATGAAGATCTCGCCCGATCCGCTGTTGTTCGTACTCGCTGACCTCAATGATCTGCTTTTCGAGGCGCTGCGTGTGCTCAAGCAGTGAGATGCGCGCGTTCGAAGCGCGTTGTTGTTCGCGCATGGCGATGCCGGCGACCCCGACGAGGAAGAAAAAGGCAAAACGGATGGCGAGTTCCCATGCTTGGACCGTGCCGCTGGAATAGGAATTGCCTATTACAAGATCCGCCCAGGACCAGAGGGTGCCTGCTAAACCCGCAACGATGAAAACGCTTTTGTTATCGCAAAGCCAAACCGCAAAAACGATCGGAGCCGTGTAGAAAAGAACGAGCGAAACCTGATGCCCTGTCACCAAGTCCAGCCAACTGATCGCGAACAGCAGCGCCAGAGCCTCGATGAAGGCCAGTGTTAGTGACCGCCGAATAAGTGAGCGAAACATATGAACTTGGTCGGACGACGCCATGTTTCAGAGCAAATTTCCCGCCAAAGATCGACCGCCAGGCAACCTCTACTCTATGGGCTGACGCTCGCGATCAGCGGTGGCCCTTCCGGCGCATCCGACGCGGTTAGGGCCACTGCCGATGGATCTGAAACCCCCGGTGCTAAACGCACTGACTTCTGCAACGACTAGCGGACGGAGATCGCTCTTCGCTGTCCACCGCAACGTGACATAACGCGCTTTCTGTGGCGCGAAGTCGACCACTGCTTCGCGGCCAATGGCAAGATCGACAATCGAAACCAGCGGTCTCATCTTATCGAAATTAGATGGATCGCTTGAAATCTCGTCTAGCAGGTAAACGTCCACTTTTCCGGCTTCTGATCCGACAACGACGCTAACTCGATGCAACCGTTTGCTTTCAGCTAACTTGACGATGAGCGTCGGGCGCGGATCGGAGCTGAAAAATTGGAATGTCGTCCGGCGGTCGCAGTCGGTCGCGTGGAAGGCAGCCAATCGCTGACCGGAGCTGACGAAGACGAAGACGATCTCGCCGCCGGATTGAGCTTTCGCCAAATCGACGTCGGCAGCGTCAACAACCACCCGATTCGACGTTTCAGTCGCGCGCAACGGCAAACAACTGAGACAGAGCTCAATCACGCTGATCGCGAGCAAGTGCGGATTCCATTTTGGATGGAGAAATCTCATGGGCAATCTCCGCTTCAAGCTTAGGCCGCGCCAAACATCGCCGCGGTCGTTGATTTTTCGTTGCAACCAGCCGCGTGCTAGCGGTTTCGGCTGCGCGAATTCAAACTGGCGTAGGCTTTGTCGATCAAATCTTTTTCCTGCGGTAGCAAGTTTGCTTTCTTGCCAAACTCCAGATAAGCGCGCGCTTTTTCATCTCCATTGGCAGCGAGGCAGATACCGTAATAGGCGCTGACCGTCGGATCGCTCAACTGGTCTTCAGTCAAAGAGGTCATGGTTCGAAGCGCTTCTTTCGGGTTGCCTTGGGTCAGGAGTGAATAGGCATAGGTAGCGACATACGCCGGGTTTTTCGGCGACTTATGATAGACATCCGCTGCCAGGCGCCGGGCTTCCGTCGGATTCACGTCAAGCAACAAAGAAACTTGGGCGCGATTGTTTTGCACGTCCAGGTTTGTCGCATCCAGTTCAGACAAGCGAAGCAAAACGCGATAAAGGCCTTGGGTATCGGCTGTCTTTGCGTAATTGCGGTAAAGCGCGAGGAACGCCTCCTTTTGTTTCTCCGGCCTTTTGGACAAAGACCAAAGCAACTCGATGCTTTCATTTTCCCATTTCCATTCCGAAGCGGTTTGGATCAGAACACTCAGGAAATCGCTTTGCCCTGATGCTTGCTTTGCCGCAGCCCCCCATTCACGTTCCGCCGCGGCTGCTTTTCCTTGTTCGCGCAGAGCACGAGAAAGGTAGGCGTGCCGCAAGAAATCGAAACGACCCCACAGTCCTTTCCCGGTCAAAGTCTCCAACTGTTTCCATTCGGCCAACTGCACGTAAACGTCGGCCACCGCCATCGGCACCGGCCATTTTTGGAGCCGTTCGGCCGGTAAGCTCTTAGTGTAATCGAGAGCAAGCAGGTTTAATCTGCTGCGGCTCATCCATGAAAGTAAAGTGACGAGCCCCCCGGGATCGTCGGCCGCTTTCTTTTCCAATTCGGCGAGATAGGAACTAAATTGAAGATCTTGGACTTCGTGGAGAAGATCCAGAAACACAAGCCGATCGGTCCAAGTCGCTTCGGGATACCCTTCCAACTCGCGCGCGAGATCGAGCAACTTGCGCGCATCATCGTGCTGCGCAACGGCGGCACCAAGGAGCGCCCGGGTTGCAGCACTGCGCTGCGCTGGATCGGAACGCAAAGCGCCCAATATTTGTTCTCCCGAGGCGCGCTGTCGCTCATCTGGTGAGCGCAGTCGCAAAATTCCGAGTTGGAGTTGATACGATTTGTCGTCCGGGGCCAACTGCAGAGCCTCGGTCCATTTCGCTTCCGCTTTCTCATCCTCGTGCTTTGCTTGGGCGATCAACGCAGTAGCGGCGTGGTACGGCGCGGTGTTTCGCGCATTGTCATCGACCGCGCTCAAGGCCCGTTCTGCTGTAGCGATGTCGTTGAACTGGACGGCAGATCGCACTAGCGCCAGAGCGTCATCAACTGAATGTGGATCCAACTGTGCCACCTTGCGTCGCCAGTCCAGGGCGGAACGTTCTCCCGCCTGTTCGGCCAATTCCGCCATGATTCGGGCTGCGGCCGCACTCGCAGGCTTCATTTCCAAAATGCTGCGCGCAGCCAGACTGGCGTCACGTTCATTGCCGTGTTCGATGTCGAAGGTGGCTCGGCGCACCAACCGTTTTTCCTGCCACCGGACGTAAAGATCGCGCCCGCCCCAGATTGCAGCGATCAGCAGAATGATGCCGAGCAGAACGCCGAACGAAAATCGGATGACTGTTCGCTGCGCTCTTTCAACAGATTTTTCCACAGGGATTAAGGATTAAATGGAGAATTTCTGAAAAGGCGAATCGGGGTGGCAAATCAAGTTGCTTCCGCCGGAAGCATGTCGTGTTCCGCCGCGGGAAACCCGCCCCCCAGCTCTCACTCATCGGCTCGCAAGTTGCTCGAGCTCGGCTACGCTATGCCCCTAATGGATGAGGCTGGAGCGCAAACCGCGCCCATTTCAGGAGCGAGTACTAATAAAGCAGGCTGGCTGGTCGCGATTGTTCTCTTCGGTCTACTTTGGCTCGAGCTCATCAATCAACTGAAAGCCGAGTGGTGGCTTAATCCGCAATACAATTACGGCCTGATTGTTCCATTGCTCGCGCTCTATTTGTTCTGGAAACGCTGGCGTAATCGACCCGCTCCCGCGCCACCAGCAGCAACCGGTTTTCCAATTGCTCTTATACTTTTCGGCGCCACTCTTTTTCTTCTGATTCGGTTTCTCGCCGAAGCGAATCCGGACTGGCGCTTGTTAAGCTGGCTGCTCGGGCTGGCGGTCGTTACCATCTCCCTTTCATTCCTATATTTAACCGGCGGCCGCGCCTGGTTGCGGCACTTTGCATTTCCATTTTTGTTTTTCCTGGTTGCTGTCCCGTGGCCGGTGCGGATCGAGCAGGTCATTATTCAGGATTTGATGCGGGCGGTTACAGGTCTGAACGTCATATTTTTGCAGCTCGCGGGAGTCCCTGCGCTTCAACACGGGAACGTCATCGAAGTTGGCTCCGGCTTCATCGGAATCGAAGAGGCATGCAGCGGGGTTCGGTCGCTGCAGGCCACGCTGATGATCTCTATCTTTCTTGGCGAACTTTATTTCTTTAACGCAATCCGCCGAATTGCCTTGGTCATTATCGGCGCGGCGCTGGCGTTTGTTTGCAACGTGATCCGGACGGCCATTCTAGTTTGGGTTGGAACAAACCGGGGCATCACCGGCATCGAAGCGTGGCATGACCCGGCCGGCCTGACCATTTTGATCGTTTGCTTGTTTGGTCTTTGGCTGGTGAGCCTTGTCATGCTGCGTGGTGGAAACAGACCACAGATTCCGCCGCCGCCGTCCACTCAGAATGTACCGGCTCGTCTCAGTTCGAGTCTGTTAATCGGCCTGGGTATGTGGCTGCTTCTCGTCGAAGTGTCGGTGCAAATTTGGTATCGGGCTCACCAAATCGCTGCCAGTTCGCGTTGGGCCGTGCACTGGCCGGAATCAGAAAACAATTACAAACCGGTGCCGATCGCGCCCGAAGCCGAGTCGTTGCTTCACTTCAATGAAGGTGGCGGCGCCGCCTGGGAAGGCGATGATGGTCACCGGTGGATCATGTATTTCTTCAAATGGTTGCCGGGCCGGACTGCGGCGCGTTTTGTGAAAGTCCATCGCCCGGACATTTGTCTTCCGGCAAGCGGCAGAACAATGGAACGCAACAACGGTCTGCGCATGATCGCAGTCAACGGGTTGAACATGCCCATCCGTTCCTATCGATTCGACGATCGCGGTTCTCCGCTGCACGTCTTTTACTGCTATTGGGACGCGCGGTCGTCCTACGAAAGTGTGGCCGCGGCCGAGGCCGAAGATTGGTCGGCCCGGGGACGAATTCGCGCGGCGCTGCAAGGCCGGCGCGAGATCGGCGCGCAGATTCTGGAAATCATCGTTTGGGGTTATCAGGACGACGACGAGGCGAACGCGGCCCTCGCCCGCGAGTTGGGCCGCCTTGTCCGGGCCGGTTGATTCTCGCACGCCGGAAAAATATTCTGCTAAAATCGCAGCAAGAAGCGGGTGGGCATCGAATGTGAGTGATGACAAACTGCCGGTATGAATGATTACGAACGAGTTGCAAACGTGATCCGGTTCTTGGATCGACATCATACTGAGCAACCTGATCTTCACCAGCTCGCGTCCGCTGCCGGTCTGAGTCCGTTTCATTTTCACCGGCTCTTTTCAGCTTGGGCCGGCGTCACTCCGAAGGATTTTTTGCAATGCCTGACTCTCGAGCATGTGAAACACCTGTTGCGAAATGGCGACAATGTTTTCGACGCCGCGCTCAACGCCGGTTTGTCCGGACCGGGGCGATTACACGATCTTTGCGTGACACTCGAGGCCGCGTCGCCCGGTGAAATGAAAAACGGCGGCGCCGGAATGCAGATCGAGTACGGTTTTGCCGAGACCCCATTCGGCCAAGCGCTCATCGCCGAAACGAAGCGCGGAATTTGCCATCTCTCTTTTGTCGACGGCCACGGCCGGAATAGCGCGCGAAATCTTCTAACGTCGCAATGGCCGAACGCAAAATTGAATCGAAACGATGCGCGGATCGCGGAGTTGTCCGCAAAAATCTTCACCCAGGTTCGCGATCGTGCATCGCGTCCAACTCTTCGCGCTTTTGTCCGCGGAACTCCGTTTCAGTTACGGGTCTGGCGCGCCTTGTTGCGGGTTCCATCAGGCTCGCTCACGACTTACGGGCGCCTCGCCCAAGCAATTGGCCAGTCGCAAGCCGCTCGCGCAGTCGGGAGCGCGGTCGGCGCCAACCCGATTGCGTTTATCATTCCGTGCCACCGCGTCATTCGCGAAACGGGCGCACTCGGCAATTATCATTGGGACCCGATTCGCAAACGCGCCATCGTCGGATGGGAGCTCTTGTCACCAAACTCGATCGGCGGGGAAGAAACCGATCGAATCAGGGCCACCGCGGCTTAACAACCAACCTAAGATCGACATCGTCGCCGCCCCGAAATATCGTAAGCGATCGCTGCTTGCGTATGGACAAGATTTCTCTCGATTACGCCGGTTTTCGCCACGAGTACATCGGCGGCGGATTGCGGCGGGCCGATCTCGATCCCGACCCGATCAAACAGTTTCAGAGCTGGTTCGCCGCAGCGATTAAAGCTGGCATTTCCGATGCCAACGCGATGACTCTGGCTACCTGTGTGGACAATAAACCGTCCGCCCGCGTGGTGTTACTCAAGGATTTTGATGAGCGCGGTTTTGTTTTCTTCACGAATTATTCCAGCGACAAAGGCCGCCAGCTTGAGAAAAATCCAAATGCGGCGCTGGTGATGTATTGGATGGAAGTGGAGCGTCAGATCCGAATCGAGGGGAAAGTGGAAAAAACTTCGCGCGAAGAATCCGAGGAATATTTCCACACCCGGCCTTTCGGCGCACAACTTGGAGCGTGGACTTCGCACCAAAGCGCGGTGATTGATGCGCGGCGAGTTCTCGATGCCCGTCTCGAAGAAATGAAACAACGTTTCACTGAAGGACAGATTCCACTCCCGCCGCAGTGGGGTGGATTTCGTCTCAAACCCGACCGGATGGAGTTTTGGCAGGGACGCCCGGACCGTTTGCACGATCGATTTCGTTACACGTTGCAATCGAGTGGTTCTTGGTCGATAGACCGGCTCGCGCCGTGATATCCGACCAGCGCGGTGGTCGTGGCAGTTGCGAATCAATTGATGATGGATCCGATCGAAGACGATTTTGTGAATGACGAGCCTCTCGGCGCCGAGCAAAAGGCGTCGGCACGAAAACGCCGCCGCCGCCCGCCCAGCGTCTTGGAGCCTCCTCCTCGTCGCCGGGAACAAATTGGCGGGAGAACGAGTCGGGAACGGACCGAGCTGTTTCTTCGCGAAAATCCGGTGCCCATGATTCTTGGCGCCCTCGTTGCCGGACTCGCCATCGGTCTGGCGATTCATTACACATCGCGCTCCGAAAAAGAAGTGGAAGTGAAAACGCCGCTCGGGCGCATCAACTGGAGCGTGCTTTCGCTGCCGTTTCTCTGGCCGCTCTTCCGCGGAATGAAAGAGAGTCTCGAAGGCTCCACGGATTCAATCAGGGAGGGCGTGAAGAATATCGATCTCGATCGCTACACCAAGCCGATCCGCAAACGCTGGAAATCCTGGACCGATTGAGCTTCCTGTCATTTCGACCGAAGTGGAGAAATCTCTTACTGTTTCTGAAATCAGAGTGCTAATCTCGCGGCGTGCTGCGCTTCATTGCGTTTTTAGCAATCGCCGTCGCTAGCGCTTCGGCCAAAGAGCCGACGCAAACTCTCGAAGCCGGCGCCAAGTTCGTCGGCGCGGTTGGATGTCGATCTTCCAGTTGTCACGGCGGCGCCGGCGAAAAACGCAGCCAATACATCACTTGGTTGCAAAAAGATTTTCACACCCGCGCCTACGCAATTTTGCTGGACGCGCGGTCGGCTCGCATCGGTGAAGCGGTCGGCCTCTCGCAGCCGCAGTCGAGCGCGCGCTGCACCGTCTGTCATTCGCCTTTTCAATCGGTTGCTCAGACTCGCCTGACCTCAACCGCGCGTCCCGATGAAGGCGTGTCGTGTGAAAGTTGCCACGGCGCGGCCCAACCGTGGCTGCGCGGCCATACCCGCACCGATTGGACTTACGCGACGCGCGTGGCCGCCGGCATGCGTGACTTGCGAAATCTTTATGTGCGCGCCAACAGTTGCGTCGCCTGCCACCAAAATGTCGACGCTGACATTTTGAAGGCTGGTCACCCCGAACTCGTCTTTGAGTTCGATAGTCAATCGGTCAACGAACCAAAGCACTGGCGCGACGACGATCCGGCGAGTGGGCCGCGCAGTTGGCTAACAGGGCAAGCGGTCGCGCTCCGCGAAATAACTTGGGCTCTTATCAAGTCTCCCCCGGATGAGCGATCTCAGCTGCTCGATCAAGAAAATGCGTTGGTTTGGCTGCTCGACAAAACCGGTTTCGGAAATGACTTGAGTAAATTCAGCGCGTTCCCAGGGATACAACAGAGCGCTAACGAAATCGCGGAACGTGCCGCAAAATGGAGTCCAACCAGCGATTCGCTAATGGCAATCTTGCAAACGCTTGCGGCCAGCGATTCGGAATTTCGATCGAGTAACACGTCGCGCCAAAATGTTTTTTATCGCGCTCTCCGGCTCACGCTCGCGCTCGAGCGCCTTGCGATCGCGCTCAATCTCTCACCAAAAATCGAGAAAGAGTTGAGTGCGTTACGCTCAGACGTCCAGCGACATTACGATTTCGATGTCGCCGCGTTCGCCGAGCATCTCCGGGCATTGCGGACCAAATTGTAGCTACCGTTCGTATCAGTTGAAGGGGCGCGTCTCCTCGCGGAAGATGTCGATCTTCGCATGGCCCAAACAAATCGATCCGACCAGCCCTCGTGGCAGCAGAACGCGATCTTCGAGTTTTTCTCATCGCTCAAGCTCGCCGTTGTCCTTTTGGCTGTGCTCATCGCGGGCGCGATCGTCGGCACCCTTTACGAATCGAGTTTCGACGCCAAAGTCGCGCGCACTTATGTCTATGGCGCGCCATGGTTTAATGCCTGGCTCGTTTTACTCGGCGCGAATTTGACCGCGTCCGCGTTCTCGCGTTGGCCCTGGAAAAAATATCACACCGCGTTTCTTATTACCCATCTCGGCATCATCACGCTTCTGATTGGGTCGCTCATCGGCCGGATCTTTGGCGTCGAAGGCACAATCACGCTCTTCAAGGGCGAAGCGCCGACGAACCGATTGCTGGTCGATCAGCATCAGCTTCGCGTCCATGATCTCGACGGGATCATCAAAGGTTATCCCACGGAATTTCTGCATCATCCGCCCGATCCGGAGCATCCAAGAAATCTCGGCCAGCTCGCAAGCGGCGCGCGTTTGCAAATCGTCGATTACGCTCCCGCAATCGAAGGCAAACTCAATCCGAGGCCGCTCAAAGACGGCGGCGCGCCGGCGGCGCATTTCAAAATCGAAACGGCGATGATGAACCAGCACCTCGAAAACTGGTTACTGGCGGACGATCCGCAGCATGGAAGTTTTTCGATGGGACTGGCGAACATCGAACTTAAACGCGGTGCCGCTTCCTCGGTAATGGCCGGTCTGAGCCGGAGTGGCGTTCTCCCGAGCGGCAAAAATGAAGCGGTTGATCTCGAGGAATCGATTTTCGCTTTCAGCAAAGCGCCGGACGAACAGATCGGTCACGTCAACAAAGGCGGCAGCACCGGCGCGAAGGTCCGGCTCGAACCACCAGGGAATGGAAACAAAGGCCGCGTCGTGATTTCGTTAAGCGGAAAAGAAACAAGTTTTGATGTCGCGGAGAATGTTGGCCGCGAAACGAAAATCGAGAAAACGCCCTTCACACTTAAGATCGACGATTACTGGGCCGACTTTAGGATCGAGAATGGCAAACCGAATTCGATCAGCGACCAACCGAACAATCCGGCTGTCCTGATTACGATTCGCGGCAAAGGCGTTCCCCAAACGGCATCGGAAACGAAGAATCCGCATGGCACAGGCGAAATGCCGACGACTGGCGGTCCGCCTACAATGCCATCCGCTAGCGAAGCAGCGCCGAATCGTCTGACCCTGTTCGTTGCAAACGACGGCGCGCTCTCCTACGAATTGCTCTCGCGCAAGAACGGTAAATCATCCGGCAAGATCGACCTAGACAAGCCGCTCATTACCGGCTGGGCGGATTGGCAACTCGTGGTGGACAAGACTTTGCCGCACGCCGAGCAATGGATGGATTTCAGGCCGGCGAAGTCGGAGACCACAACATCGGCCTCGGTGACGGCCGAACTGCCCGACGGCGTGCGTGTTCGGGTGGAACAAAATGGCGAGACGTTGGAGCAATGGGTGCCAGCCGGCTGGCAAGTCACGGTGCCCACTTCGCCGAACGAAACGATGATTGCCTATGGTTGGAAAACGCTTCCGCTTCCGATTGGGCTCGAGCTGCTCGACTTCGAAGTAAAACGGAACGAAGGCAGCGACAGCCCTGCTGGGTTCAAGAGCACATTGCGTGTAACTAATTCAGACGGCCAAAGCGCCGCCGGTTCCTGTTGGATGAATCATCCGTTCAGTTATCCGAGCGGCTGGTTGCGAACTTGGACCGGATTGACCTACAAAATTTCGCAGGCATCCTGGAACCCGGATAATCTCCAACAAAGCAGCGTCCAAATTTTGCGCGACCCCGGCTGGCTCTTGAAATGGATCGGCTCACTCCTTGTTGTCGTCGGCGTGTTCATGATGTTTTATCTTCAGCCCTATCGGAAACAAACCGAGGGCGAACCGATCACGCCGATGGGTCCGAAACCGGCGAAGGGAGTGCAAGAAGTGCATCCGGTCGCGCGCTGAGTCAGATTTATGATCGTGCATTCAAAATTCGTCAGGTGGATTGGATCCTCCGTTATGATCGCGGCCCTGATTGGCTGTGCTTCAGACAAAAAACCCGCCTGGGTTCGCTTCGCCGAAAAACAGCCGAACAAGTGGGGGCATTACAGCGGCTATGTCGAAGCGCGGTGGGAAAATGATGGACGCTCAATGACGTTGTTGAGCGAACTTCGTTATACCGATCCACAAGGCGTCGTTTGGATTGCGGCGGCCGGCTCGCAGGTAGACGGCGCATCGATTCCTCGGTCGCTCTGGTCGCTCATGGGCGGGCCGTTTGAAGGAAAATACCGAAACGCATCGGTGTTGCACGATGTCGCTTACGAACAGAAGAACCGGCCGCACGAAGTTTGTGACCGAATGTTTTACAACGCGATGCGCTGTAGCGGAGTGAGCGCGGTGGAAGCGGGCACAATGTATTATGCGCTCCGCAAATTCGGGCGCCATTGGAAAGCGCCGAAAGCGGAGCCGGTAAAAGTTGGCGACGAGATCGTTGCGCGGGCCGAGGAAGTGCGGCCGGCGATCCCGGTAAATCGCGGCGATATCAATACCGCCCGCGATTGGATTCGCAACTCAGAACCAAGCCTGCAACAGATCGAGCAGCGGGCCGACGCCGACGGGCATTGATTTACTCCTTGCCATTTCCGTCGGTTCGCGGCGTCTTCGCACCACTTTCTTTTTCCAACGCGACGGCAAGGACTTCATCGACATTTTCGACCGGAACGAATTTCAGTTTTTGTTTCGCCTCTTCCGGAACATCGGCCAGATCCTTTTCGTTCAGTTTCGGAATGATCACGGTCGAAATGCCGGCGCGCATCGCGGCCAGACTTTTTTCTTTGAGGCCTCCGATCGGCAAAACCAAACCGCGCAATGTAATTTCGCCTGTCATCGCCACATCCGGCCGCACTGGCGTATTAGTGAACAGCGAAGCAAGCGCGGTGAACATGGCGATGCCGGCGGACGGTCCATCTTTCGGCACCGCGCCGGCGGGAA
>QHOI01000106.1 GCA_003218705.1 Verrucomicrobiota bacterium
TCCAGCACGAAATTGCGCGATCGGGCGACGCGGATGGTGGCCGAGCTAACGGAGCGCGACTATGATTCGGCGCGGACGCAGCTGGAAAAGAGCGGTTGGGATTTGCGGGCAGTGCTTAAAAAAGCCGGCCAATAGAAGATCGATCCGCCTCAGGACGGATTCGCCGCGGCGAACAATCGGCGCAAATTTCGGTAAGCGCGACTGCGATCGGTAAAACGAACCATTGGCAACAACCTCAAATGAAAGGTTTTTTATGCTTTGGACTATCTTTGTTATTCTGCTGATTCTTTGGCTGCTTGGTTTTATCGGCTTCCACGTTCTGGGCGCCTACATTCATCTCCTGCTTCTGATCGCGCTGGTCGTTCTTATTATCCAATTGATTGGCGGCCGGCGACCGCTGTAGCATCGGGGCCGTGAAACCAGCTGGAATAATCGGCATCATTCTCATCATCGTCGGCATTGTCGGTTTCGCCTACGGCGGCTTGGGTTGGAGAGAGGAAAAGAAAGACGCGCAACTAGGGCCTATCGAAATCAAACACACTGAAGGTCATGGAATCAGTTTTCCGCCGGTCGTAAGCGGCATCTGTCTCATCGGTGGAATCGTGCTAGTCGCAATCGGCAGCCGCAAATCCTAACGATCGTTTGGTGCTTCGGCGCCGCCCGCTTTTAATACCGCGAAGGTTTTGCTGCCTTTGCGGTCGAGATAGAGAAGAACGCCGCGTTTGGGGTCGGCTTTATTTAGCGCTTCCCGAAATGTTTTTACATCGGTCACCGGTTTGCCATCCACTTCGGTGATTACATCTTCGCGCTCGATTCCCTGCTGCGCGGCGAGACTGTTCTCGGTGACGTCGGTCACGATCACGCCGCGCTGAACGCCGAGTTTAAAGCGTTGCGCCATTTCTTTGGTCAACTCCTGGACCTGTAGACCAAATTTTCCGACTTCTTCTTCTCGGTTTTGTGGCGGACGCGCGGGCTCGTTGGAAGCACGTGAAATTTCATTCGGCAATTCGCCGGTCGTGACCGGGACCTTGAGCGTTTGGCCTTTTCGCCAAACCGTCAGTTCAACTTTTTGGCCGATTTTCTTTTTCAAAATCTCATGCTGCAGCTGCGAGTCCGTGGTCACGGAGTTGGCATCGACCTGAGTAATGACATCGAACGGCCGCAGATCGCTTTTGTAAGCGGGTGCGTCAGCTTCGATCGTCCGCACGACTACGCCTTTCTCGATCCCCTTGAACAGATCGCGAATGGAGGGATCATCACCGAGCGTTTCGATTCGAATCCCGAGCCACGGGCGCATGATCTTGCGTCCGGCGATCAGCTCGTCGCCGATTTCTTTGGCCATGTTGATTGGAATGGCGAACCCAAGACCACGGTTGATCCCATTGATCAGCGTGTTCATGCCGATCACCCTGCCGTCGATATCGCAAAGCGGCCCCCCGCTGTTGCCGGGATTGATCGACGCGTCGGTCTGCAAATAATCCGAAATCGAATAGCCGCTGGTCGCGAGCAATTTGCTGCGGCCTTTGCCACTGACCACGCCGTAAGTGAAAGTGTAATCGAGCTTGAACGGCGCGCCGATCGCGAACGCGAATTGCCCGACCCGAACTGCGTCGCTGTCGCCCAATTGCACGACCGGCAAATCTTTGGCGTCGATTTTAATAACGGCGATATCCGTTTTCTCGTCGCTGCCGACTACCTTGGCTGAAAATTCGCGGCCGTCTTTCAGTTTCACTTCGATTTTATCGGCGGCCTCGACCACGTGGAAATTGGTAAAGATGTAACCATCCGGTCGGACGATGAATCCGGAGCCTTCGCTTTGGATCGGTTGAAGATTTCGCTGGTTCCGGCGCGGATTGTTCTCGTCCGGCGGACCTTGAAAGAACAAATCTTCGAACGCTGAGGTTTCGTTGTCGTTCTTTTTTGAGATCTCGATGATGACCACGCTTGGCGCGACCGTCTCGAACACTTTGGCGAAAGCGTTATTCAATTGGTGGACGACATCTTTGCCCTGCTCGGCGGCCGCCGCTGGAACTGTCGGCGTCGGTGGGATCTCCGGCGTCGCGGCCAGGATCGGCACGGTGCTTAGCGCCACGATAAGAAACGAAACTGAGAATAAACGCATCGGTTCGAAGTTGGACAGCATCGAACATGCAACGTTCAACACCGCCAGTCCACTGGGTTGGCGGGCATGCGAATTGCAGCGGCACGCCGCTTGACTAATGGTATACTATCGATCGGTTTCTCTCCGGATATGCGTTCATTGAACTTGAATCGGGTTTCGGTCGGTATTTTGGCCGCCCTCTTTGTGGTTGCCGCTGCATGGCTTGCCTCTGAACGCCAGTCCCCCAAGCCCATCTCTGCGGTCGAATTCGTTCGCGCGATGGAGACACAGCAAACTTCATTGATCGATCGCTATTTTAGCCAGCGCCACGATCCAAACGCCCGCGGAGCGAATGATCGCTCCTTGCTTTTCACTGCGGTCTTGCGGGAGGATCAGATCGTCGCGCGGAAACTGCTGGATGCTGGCGCCAGCGCCGACCTGGCGGACAACGCGGGAGTAACGCCGTTAATGGTTGCGGCAATGCATGGCGACTTGGAGTTGGTTCGGGCTATGGCTGGACATGTCACTGACATTGCGGCCCGGGACCGTGCAGGTCATTCGGCGCTCTATTATGCGGTTGCCGCTCAGAAAATCGAAATAGTCGATCTTCTCTTGGGCCTGACGCCGAATCTCGAATTAGCCTACGGCGACAGCAGTGAGCTGCTGGCGCTCGCGCTCGGGAGCGCCAACACAAAAATTGCCCAGGAAATTCTTTCGCGATTGCCGCAGCTCGAACAATGGAATGCCGGCGCTTTGCGCGCCTTGGACAATTGTCTGCGCGCAGGGGATCGCGATTCGGTGCGCCTGCTGCTTTCAAAACACATTCCTCCGCCTACGCCGGAAGGGAAACGCGTTCCGCTCCTCGCCTACGCGATTGCCACTGATAACCCGCCCCTGTTTACGACCTTGCTGGACTGCGGCGCTGACGCGAACACGACATTGCCGCCAAAATATGACAAGGAATTTCTCGACGCACTTCCATCGAAGTCGTTTCGCAATTACATTGAGGACGATCGTGACGTCACCTGCCTGATGCTCGCGGCTGGACTGGGTCGCACCGATTACGTCCGAGCGCTGTTGCATGCAGGTGCCAACCGCGATCGCGCAAGCGGCCGCTACAAGATGATCGCGCTCTATTTCGCGGCCGAGCTCGGCCATTGGCAGCCCGCGCAAATTCTTCTTGGCAGCGGACCGCCGCCCGATCATCTCCGCATAGAAATTTCGCTCGCTTCCCAACACATGGCGCTGATCAAGGACGGCGTGCCGGTTTTGAATTCGACCTGTTCGACCGGTCGGGACGGCTATTCCACCAAGCGTGGCTATTTCGTCATCACCGACAAAGAACGCAATCACCGCTCGACCATTTATCACGTCGATATGCCCTATTTCATGCGATTGAGCTGTCTCGACTTCGGAATGCACGAAGGCGTCGTGCCGAATTACCCCGCCTCACACGGTTGCATTCGTTTGCCCGGCGAAACGGCGCGAAAACTCTTTGCTGAAATCCCAATCGGCACGGTCGTCGCCGTTCAATAGCGGAATCTTTTATTCAGCTCGGGTGCGCGGCGCACTTGGCGGTGCGCGCGTTGACACAAATCCGAGCGGTCTTAGCGTTTTCGTCCTTACTAAAATGCAAGCTTCTCGAAATGGCGATGGAAAAGAGTTCGTATCACATGCGCCGGGCTATTGGTCCCGCGACGGCGGGATCGCGCCCGAATTTTGGAACGATTGGAAATGGCAGCTCAAGAATAGGGTCACTTCATTGGCTCAGCTTGAGTCCCGCGACTGCGGGATCGACCTTAGCGACGAAGAACGTAGTGGTGTCATTCTTTCCGGCGACAAACTCGCCCTCGCGGTCACCCCGCATTTTTTCAACCTGATCCCGCGGGAGAAGAATCCGGACGATCCGATCCGGCGTCAGGTCATTCCGCGCGTCGAAGAGACTTGGTCGTCCTCTTACGATATGGCCGATCCGTGCGGCGAAGATTCGCACATGCCGGTGCCAGGATTAGTACATCGCTATCCGGACCGAGTTTTATTTTTGGTGACCGATCGTTGTGCGGCTTACTGCCGATATTGCACGCGCAGTCGCGTGGTCAGCGGCGTTGGCGAACAGGAATTGCACACCGATTTTGAGGAAGCGTTTCGTTATCTCGAACAACACACCGAAGTGCGCGACGTCCTCCTGAGCGGCGGCGACGCACTGATTTTTTCTGACGAAAAGCTCGACAAGTTGCTGTCCCGACTGCGCGCGATCAAGCACATCGAGTTTCTCCGCATCGGCACGCGTGTTCCGATTTTCCTGCCCCAACGGATCACGCCCGAGCTGTGCGCGATTTTGGCCAAACATCATCCGCTCTGGATGAGCGTGCATGTCAATCATCCGCGCGAGCTCACAATTGAAGTCAAAGAAGCGCTCGAACGATTGGCTAACGCCGGAATTCCGCTTGGCAATCAGAGCGTGCTCCTCGCCGGCGTGAATGACGACCTCGAAACGATGAAGACGCTCGTGCACAAACTCCTGATGTGCCGCGTCCGCCCCTACTACATTTACCAGTGCGATTTGATTAACGGTTCGTCGCACCTGCGCACATCGGTCGCGAAAGGGATTGAGATCATTGAAGGATTGCGCGGTCACACCACCGGTTACGCCGTCCCTCAATACGTGATCGACGCGCCCGGCGGCGGCGGCAAAGTGCCGATCAATCCCGGTTACGTCCTCTATCATGACAATGAAAAAATCGTGATCCGCAATTACGAAGGCAAAATTTTCGAATACCCTGAGACCGGCGGCGACCAATCCGTCCAGTTCGCGCCCCAGCGCGAATATCACGACGAATACTTGTATTCGTGATGGACGGCGCCCCGTGCTGTCGGCGGCCCAAATATTGCCTATGACCTTCCGGCGCGCTCAGCGCCAAGCAGAGCTCCACGCCGTTTTGGGGTCATGCTTAATGCCTTTTGAAATTCTTTCTGAGCTTCTTTCGTATTTCCGGTTTCGAGCAGGAGATCGCCGAGCTGTTCACGCGCGGGAACGATTGCCCCGGGAGTCACGGGTTGCTTTTCCACTGCGTCTTCCTCATCGGCTGCTGCGCGCATGAGCTTTAACGCTTCGTCATTCTGTCCTTCGGCGTAATTGATCCAAGCCAAGGCGGAATTGAGCTGAACATGAATTTGTGTTGCCCAATATTCGTCGCCGGCCGCGCGCATCTGTTCGTAGGTGCTCTTTAGTCTTGCAGTCTCTGCGCGCGCGAGCTCAGCTTGTTTGCTGCGAGCAAATCCAACTGCGCGTGACCAGGCCGTAATCGCCGCGGCCTGCGGCAAAGCATTCGGTATCGGCGCAAGTTTTGCGGCTTCGTTCCATTTTCGGCGTTCAATTGCATAACGTGCCGGCATCGCGCTGGCCGCGTAAACCACTTTGAAATACTTCGGCGACAAGTCCGTCATTTTCCGCAAGTCAGCGAGGACCTGCGCAGCCTCCTGATCGCGACCGAGCTGAAGGTTTGCATAGATCAGGTAATCCATGGCGTGAAGTTCCTCGCCAACATCATCTTGCTTGTGCGCAGCTTTTCTCGCGGCCGTGTTGGAAGCGATCGACTCCTCCCACATTCCCAATCGGGTATAGATGTGAGACGGCATGTGCAAAGCGTGCGGAGCGGAGGGAGCGATCTGTGCGTAGATCCGCGATGCTTCGACGCCGCGGCTTGCCATTTCAACGTTGTCGTAAGCGTGAATCAGGTAATGCGGAATTCCCGGATGCTGCGGATATTTTTTAAACAATGGCTCGAGGATAGCGACGGCCTCTTTTTGTTTCGCGTGAGTTGCATCAGTCGGGGGCGCCACCGCGATCAGCGCCAGGGCGTAGAAAATCTGGCATTCCACGTGGTCGCGATTCCGTTCGGCAAGTTTGCCCATCGCTGCGGTATAGCGATTAACGCGGTCGCGGTACGGCACCGAATCGTTAGCGTAAATGAAACTTAACGCTTCAATAAATTCGCGTTCGCGGTCGGACCCGCCGAGCTGTCGCGCCCGTTCAATTTCTTCGCGCCCGCGGGCTACCGTCTCCTCCGGAAGTGGCGGCGGCCAAAGTGGATGAAAATAGGTCATCGCGATTCCCCAATGCGCCATTGCGCAATTTGGATCGGCTTTGATCACTTCGTTGAAAGCCTTTTCGGCAGCTGAATATGCAAACGAATGCAACAGAGCTACGCCCCGTTCGAAACGTTTCTGCACATCGCTCGAGCACGAGACCGGAAATTCCACCGTGCCGAGTTTCTCCGGCACTGGATGTTCGTGTTCTCCCGCGCGCGCGACCCACGACGCCCCAAGGATTGGTAAAAGAAAAAGTGCTGTTTTCAATTTGAACGCCGCTCTCATCCGCATCCGAATCCTATTCGATAATTCCAATTCAGCCATCAAAACCCGTTACACTAAATCGGTTGTCGATCTTCATGCGTGAGCGGTGATAGAATGCGCGCCCATGTCCGTATCGATCTTGTACTTGCTCCAGATTCTTGTCTCCGCTTTTCTCGCGATTTTGTTTTTGCAATCAGGCATCGACAAAATTGTGGATCGACGTGGGAATCTGGAATGGTTGAAAGGTCATTTCGCCAAAAGCCCGCTCGGTGGATTTGTGCCGCTTTTGTTCGCAGCGCTAACAATCATTGAAGTCGCAGCCGGTGTTCTGAGCGGGATCGGATTTCTCGCACTGATTTTAGCGCACAATCCTGCGATCGCATTTTACGGCGCAGTCGTTTCCGCCGTCGCGATCATCGCGCTGTTTTTTGGTCAGCGAATGGCCAAGGAGTACGCCGGCGCGGCGATCCTGGTTCCCTATTTTTTGCTCACGCTGGTTGCGATTTATCTGCTCGCGCAGTGATGTAGCCTCTTTGTCATTCCGACCGGAGCGGAGGAATCTCTTACTATTTCCGTTTCACGGGCGCACCTACTCGGAAACATTTAGAGATGTCTCGACTTCGCTCGACATGACACATTCTAGTTCGGGCGTTGATAAACTATCTCGCCGCTAATGATCGTCATCTCGGCGCGCGTTTTGAGAATTTCCGGTTCCGGAATTTTCATGATGTCTTGCGAGAGCACGGTGAAGTCCGCGAGCTTGCCAACTTCAATTGTTCCTTTGTCTTTTTCTTCGAAGGCGGCGTAAGCCGGCCAGATCGTAAGCATTTTCAATGCTTGTTCGCGTGAGACCGCTTGCTCGGGGTGCCAGCCTTCGCCCGATTCGCCTTTGATACTTTTGCGCGCGACCGCCGCGTAAAATTCGATCATCGGTTCGCCGCGCTCGACTGGGGCGTCAGAGCCGCCGCAAATAATTGAGCCGGATTTCAGAAAACTTTGCCACGCGTAGGCGCCGGCGAGTCGATCCATCCCGAGTCGCGCCTGGGCAAAAAACAAATCGCTGATCGCATGCGACGGTTGCATCGACGGAATCACGCCGAGCTTGGCGAAGCGCGGAATGTCTACCGGATCGACAATCTGCGCGTGTTCAAC
>QHOI01000107.1 GCA_003218705.1 Verrucomicrobiota bacterium
GCTCGTAAGCCGCAGTCGATTCAGCTAAACTTGGGGCAATGGTTTCACTAAATCGCGACGCGCTGACCGACAAAGTCCTCGAAGGCGGACGAATCTCGCCAGAGGAAGCGCTTCAGCTTTATTCGCTGCCGCTGGAGGAATTGGGCGCGCTGGCAAATGTGCGGCGAGACCTGGCCAAGGAAAAAAGTTACGGCGGACGCGGACGCGAGATCGTGACCTACATTGCGGACCGCAACATCAATTACACCAACGTTTGCAATGTGTATTGCAAGTTCTGTGCGTTTTACCGGACGGAGCGCGATGAAGACCATTACGTTCTTTCGCTGGAACAAATCGATCAGAAACTCGACGAACTTTCGGCGGTCGGCGGAGTTCAAATCCTAATGCAGGGCGGGCACCATCCGAAATTGCCGTTTGGGTGGTATCTCGATCTTTTGCAGCACATCCGAAAAAAATATCCGCAGATCAATATCCACGGATTCAGTCCACCGGAGTTTCAGCATTTCGCGGAAACATTCCGAATGCCGCTGCGGGAAGTGATTGCGGAATTCAAAAAAGCCGGCCTGGGATCGATCCCCGGAGGAGGAGGCGAAATTCTGGTCGATCGGGTGCGCAAGAAAATTTCGCCGTTGAAAATCAACAGCGACCAATGGCTGGAAGTGATGCAGGTCGCGCACGAGCTCGGTTTGAAATCGAGCGCCACCATGATGTTCGGTCATGTCGAAACGATCGAAGAACGGATCGAACATTTGCAACGCATTCGGGATCAGCAGGACCGGAGCGGAGGGTTCACCGCTTTCATCTGCTGGACGTTCCAGCCGCAACACACGGTATTAAAGGTCCAGCAGCCAACCAGTGTGGCCGAGTATTTGCGGACGCAGGCGCTCTCCCGGATTTTCTTGGACAACATCGACAACATCCAGAGTTCCTGGGTCACACAAGGGCCGGAGATCGGCCAAGTGGCATTGAAATATGGCGCCAACGATTTCGGTTCGGTGATGATGGAGGAAAATGTCGTGAGTGCGGCGGGAACTACTTTTTGTTTGGACGCACTCCAAATCGAATCACTGATTCGTGATGCGGGTTACGAACCGCGCCGCCGAAATAATTCTTACGAACTGTTGAACTGAACGGCCCATGGCGTTGTCTATGACAGGCGCCTCGCCACTCTCGAAGAAAATCACGCCTTGACGATAGCCCGCTTCTCCTCTAATTGCGCCTGTCCCGCGCCAGTTTTTTATGCTGCGCGGGATTCGGCATCTTGATAATTTATGAGAGAATTTCGGGGATCGGCACGGGGCTGGACGGCAGTAATGCTTTTCGTGACCGCGTTAGGATTGTTCGCGCCGGCGATTGCGCGCGGACAGCAGACGCCGATCATCCGTTCGATCGACGTGCAATACTCCGGTCCTGCGACAGTGTCGAAGGACGTGATTCTGGCCCAAATCAGGACGGCGGTCGGTCAGCCCTATTCCGATTCGACGGTCGAAGACGACATTCGCAGTCTCTACAAGACCGGCACCATCCAGAACGTACGCATTTTTGCGCAGCCTGAAGAGGACGGCGTCAAGGTGATTGTCGCAGTCCAAACGCGACAGGTGCTGCGCGAACTAGTTATTGACGGCGCCCAACGGGTAAGTGCGAAGAAGCTTCGCAAGGAAATCGGAGTAAAACTGAACTCGCCGGTCAATGAAGATGATCTTCAGAAAGCGCGCCAAAAGATCATCGACAGGTATCAAAGCAAGGGTTTCACCGACATTACCGTGGATTTCCGGGTCGAGCCGATCGACGAGAGCCGCGGGACGGCGCGTGTCATTTACACGGTCAACGAAGGCGTGAGGGGCGCGGTCAAAAGAATCCGTTTTGAAGGCAACGAGCATTTCAGCGAAAAGATTCTGCGCAAGCAGATGAAAACTCGCGGCAAGACGATGGTCTCATTCATCGACAAATCAGGGCGATTGGACGAGGTCCAACTGCAACAGGACCTCGACGCGATCAAAGAGTATTATCAAAACCACGGTTACATCGACGCGGAGGTGCAAGAGATCGGCCGGGAGCGAAAGAACGGGCCGCTTCTTATCACTATTGGAATCAAGGAGGGGACGCTCTATCACGTCAACAAACTCTCCTTCACCGGTTACAAGGAAACGACCGAGGAGAAAATTCGTAAGGTCATCAAAATGAAGGAGGGCTCCGTCTATTCGCCCAAGGACTTACACGACGACGCGAAAGCGGTCGCTGATAACTATGGCCGCGGCGGATATGTCGATCTTATCATTTTACCGCAAGGGACTCCCGCTGGCGCCGGTTTGATCGACGTTCATTACAAGATCGAAGAGGGCAATCGCTCATTTGTGGAACGGATCAATATCATTGGGAACACGCGGACCAAGGACAAAGTGATCCGCCGCGAAATCTTGGTCAGGCCGGGCGATGTGTTCGACACCGTGCGAATGGACACGACTAAGAAACGCCTCGAAAACCTAGGCTACTTTACCAAAGTCGAAGCCTATCCGGAGGAAACCGGGGTGGAGGGCCGCAAAGATTTGGTGATTCAGGTGGAAGAAAAACGAACCGGTTCGCTCAATTTCGGCGCCGGTTATAGCACGGTCGACAAATTGATTGGTTTCGTGGAGCTGACTCAGGGCAATTTCGACATTACAAACTGGCCCGGATTAACCGGCGCCGGTCAAAAATTCCGGGCAAAAGCACAGATTGGTAGTGAGCGGAAAGATTTTGTGGTTGGCTTGACCGAGCCTTATTTTCTCGATCAGCGGCTTTCGCTCGGCGGGCAGCTATTTTATTCCGAAGCGAACTATCTAAGTTCGGCCTACGACCAGCGTAACTACGGCTTTTCACTGGAGGCGCGAAAGCCGCTCTTCTCATGGGTCTACGCAGTCCTCGGTTACAGCATACAAAATTACGATATCTTTAACGTGGCCAATGGCGTCTCGCCGGAACTTCTTGCTGAAGAAGGGACAACCACGAAAAGCTCGGTCACCACCAGTTTAGTTTGGGACCGGAGGGACAATCCGTTTTTGACCCGAAAGGGCGAGCGAATTTCCATCACGTCTTACGTTGCCGGAGGCCCGTTGGGTGGAGACGAGCAAATTTACGGATTTGATATCGAAGCAACCAAATATATCCGGTTCCCCGGAGATCTGATCCTTTTGTTCGATGTCGAGGCAGCCACGGTGGACGTATGGAACAAGCCCGAGCAAACCAGACTCAGCGGCTTTTTTGGTGAGGTCTTTGATATCAACGGTAAGCCGGTTATCGATCCATTAAACCCACCTAAGCAACTTAGTTTACCAATTAATGAACTCGTCCCCACCGTCCCGATTTTCGACCGACTTTATCTGGGCGGGTCGAACAACCTGCGCGGTTTCCGTTTCCGCGACATCAGCCCGAAGGATTTCCAAGGTCAGCCACTCGGTGGTCAATCGATGGCCCGCGGGACGGTGGAACTGACCTTTCCCATCATTGAAAAGGCCCGGGGCGCGATATTTTACGACGCTGGTTTAGTCAATCCGGATCCATGGGATTTCGGGGATGAAACACTGATAGTTCAGCGCGGCCCCAACGCCCGGGCTAGCGCCAAGTACGCAAGAATAAACCATTTGCCTTACAATTTGACGCCCAAAGCCACGTTCGACAGCTTCGGGTCTGATTTCGGCGTTGGTCTGCGCCTGGATCTGCCGATCGGCCCGTTACGGCTCGATTACGGTTATCCGATAGACCGGGCTGGAAATACCGGTCACGGCCACTTGAACTTC
>QHOI01000164.1 GCA_003218705.1 Verrucomicrobiota bacterium
CATATGAAAATTGCCGAGACCGCGAATTTGGGGATAAACCGATCCCAATCAGCGCGCGACAATCTCGCAGCGATGACCACGATCAACCCGACCATCATCGCGACCATAAAAATCCAGACCACGACGCGCCCGGTGGCGTGATTCGTCAGGCGCGCGAAAACGATCCACCAGATGACATCGAGCGTAATCATCAAGCCGATGATTGTGAAAATGAAGCTCACGCTAAGAATCTAGCTCCAGAGATGGCGGCAGCTACCGGGATGTCGATGTTTGCGATGCCCTAGCCGCGCCGTAGCTTCGCGAAGGAGGATGGCGAAGGCGGGTCGATCTTATGTGCCGTCGTTGCCGATCGCTTCGACCGGGCAACCTTCCATCGCCTCTTTGCAAAGACCTTCTTCCTCGGGCGACTCCGGCTGCTTGTAAACGTAGGAATGGCCGCCGTCGTCGTTGCGCTTGAAATTTGCAGGGGCAGTTTCCCGGCACAAATCGCAGTCGATGCACTGTTCATCGACATAGAATTTGCCGGCAGCATTTTCAGGATATTTGTTGGCAACGTCGGCCATAATTTTCTCTGTTGAGGGAGTGGGAAGTTAGGTGGAAACGCGCGAGTTGCAAACTCGAAGGCCGAGGGCCTGACAGGGGTTGCGGGCGAACTTGAAGCCGCTTAACGGCTCGGCAAGATCGACATCTTTCTCCAGGGCAAGGACTTGGAAGCTTCGGCCGAGCATTTCCGGATGAAGAAGCGTTTGCAACGCCCGTTTTGTTTTGGAATCGGAAGGTAGGGGCGATTGACCCCAATCGGTCCGAGCCGGACTCGCGTTTGCGGGCGGTTCAGGTGAATCGCCCCTACCAAATTCGGAAATAATTCCGGTGAGGAAATGATGTTGATCGGTGAAACCGGCGACGCGTAATCCATTTGCTTCAGCGCGCTCCGCCAGATCAGTCCAATTCACATGCGCAGTGATGTCGGCTTCGCCGATTTCATCGAATGGAGAATCGAGAGCTCGATGTTTTGCGCGCACTTGCAGGACCTCACGAAATTCAGCTCGGGAAAATCCGTAATCGACGGCAATGACGAAGCCACGCTCTAACTTTGTTGAAAGGCAATCGATCCAATCAAGCATTGCCTGGTTCATCGGTCTGCCGCCCGGTCCCTCCACAAATACAAGTTTGTCGCCATCAAGGCCGACAAGTTTGCCCTGCAGATTTACCGGCATGGCATCGAGGAGCTCGTTGGAAAAATGAATGCCAACAAACGGCTCGAGTTCATCGAGTGATCTTCTCCACGACACGCGATCGCCAAATTCTTTCAGCCCTTGCGATTGTCGATCTCGCAAAGCGGAAAAGGGCTCGACGATCTGGTAATGCAGCGCCGAGAAAAATTCGGGAGATCGCCATTGGGTTGATTCGAGGACATCGCGGGCGAACTGACCGTGATGGGCGCCTTGTTCGACGATAAGGAAATTGTCGATCCTGCCGAGCCGTTTCCAGATCTCGACGAATTGCGCGGCAAGTAATTCGCCAAAGAGGGGGCCAACGCTGACGTTGGTGAAATAATCGCCGCGGCGTCCGATTGCGGCGCGATCGGTGGAATAGTAGCCATGCTCGGGATGATAAAGCGCCTGCGCCATGAACCAGGCGAAAGATTGTGGCCCGCGCTTTTTGATTTCTGCGCGGATGCATTCAAGGAGCTCAGTTTGCAATCGGAAAACGTGGAACGTCCATGGCCGAACGTCCAATAGGCAAACGCAGCACTCTGAATTCCGGATTCGATCTTGGGCGTTGAGCGTTGGGCGTTTGCTGCCTAAGTTGCTGCCCCTGCCGCTGTGAGAAATTCCTCCATTAACAAATATCTCATCCCGCCGCCGGGTTATCGATTCCGGCCGCCGTGGTACACGCGTCCGGAATTTTATGTGCCGATCACGGTTGCGGCTTTCGTCATCGGCGGCCTCGCGATTCTAGTTTCAATGAATCTGGCCGACTTGAAGAACCAGGCGGCCACGTTCGATTTGAACAAGCTCGAGCAAATGGAATCGGCGAGCGTGATTCTGGATCGAAACAACAAAATCTTCGGCCAAATCTACGTCGAGAATCGTGAGACGATCCCGTATGAGCAGCTGCCGCGCGACCTGGTTAATGCCGTTGTCTCAGTCGAGGACGCCAAATTCTATCGGCATAATGGCTACGCCCTTTCCGGAATCCTGCGCGCCACTTTCAAGAATCTAGTCGCCGGACATGTCCGCCAGGGCGCGAGCACGATCACACAACAACTGGCGCGCAACAGTTTTGCGCTCAAGGGAAAAACGTACCGCCGAAAACTGCTCGAGATTTTTGTCGCGCGCAGGATCGAGGAAAATTTCAGCAAGCAAAAGATCCTGGAGCTTTACCTCAACCGGATTTACTTCGGCGGCGGTCTGTATGGCGCGGAGGCGGCCTCGCGCGGTTATTTCGGCAAACCTGCGCGGGAATTGTCGTTGAGTGAATGCGCTACTCTGGCGGGTCTAATCAAAAGCCCGAACCGACTCTCACCCTGGACGGACAAGGCGGCCTCGCGCGACGCGCGTAATTACGCACTGACGCGCATGCGCGACCTCGATTACATTGACAATTCCAAATACGCCGCGGCCCAGGCGCAGGAACTCGTGGTGGGAAATCGTCAAAACGCACAGGGCCAAAACTACGCGGTCGATTATATCCGCCAGCAGGTGATCAATGCGGTCGGGTGGGACCGCGCCATGAACGAAGGTTTCCGTATTCACACGACGATCGACGGCGAGCTGCAAAAAGTCGCGGAAGAATCCCTTCGCCGGAACCTGGATAAAGCCGAGCAGCATCCAGGTTACGATCACCAGACTTACGCCGAATACGCCGCGAGCTTTCGACAGGCAAAATCCAACGGAACGGCATCGGCCCAGCCGGCTCCGGAATATCTGCAAGGCGCCGTCATTGGGCTCGACAACGAAACCGGTGGAATTCTCGTGCTGGTAGGTGGCCGCGATTTTGAGCACAATCAATACAATCGCGCGCTCCAGGCAAAACGACCCACCGGGACGGCGATGCTTCCGTTCGTTTACGCGACCGCGTTTGAACAGGGAATGTTTCCCGGAACGTTAGTGGAAGACTCACCGCTCGATAACCGCGCGGTGATGATCGGCGGAATGACCGGGATTCTGGGTGAGTGGGGTCCGGAAAGCGCGGACAATCGCTATGAAGGCGCAATGACCGCGCGCCAGGCGCTCGCGAAATCAAAGAATGGCGCCACCGTCCGGATCGGAACGGACGCGGGTCTGGATGAGGTTTTGCAACTATGTCGGACCGCGGGAATTCGCTCAACGTTGCGGCCGTATCCGGCGACACTACTCGGGAGCAGCGAAGTCACGCTGGCAGAGCTCGCGCTCGCCTACACAATTTTTCCGAATGGCGGCTCGCGTCCAATTGCGCCGCACATTTTGGAACGCATCGAAGAAAAGGACGGCACGGTCTGGCACGCGCAACGCGAGAGCAGCAGCCGGCAAAACGTTATCAAGCCCGAGACAGCCTACGAGGTGCATTCATGCCTGGCGGATGCGCTCGAGACCGGAACGGGAAAGGCGGCGCGCTCACAATTTGGCCTCAAAAAATTCCCGGCTGCGGGAAAAACCGGCACGGCCTACGATTTTACTGATGCGTTCTTTGCCGGCTACAACAGCAATCTCACCTGCGCGGCCTGGGCTGGGTTCGATAAGCCGCAAAAGATCTATCGCGGCGCGTTTGGCCGGGAACTGGCATTGCCGGTGTGGGTCGATGTCATGAACACGGCAGCCGCGCGTTATTCGCCGCGCGAGATCAAACGCCCGCCCGGTTTGAAAGACGTCGAGATTTGTTCCCGTTCAGGAATGCTCGCCACCGACAAATGTTACGACACGGTCAGAAGCCCGACGGGTGACTCAGTACAAAAGCGCACCACTTACACCGAAATTGCAACACCGGCGCAAATGCCGACTGAGCCGTGCAATATTCACGGCGAACCGCGCCTCCGAGTGGTTGCGGACGCACCAGCCGCTGAAGTCCCCCGTGCTCAACTCGCCGCCGATTTATCCGAGGTGAAGCCGGTGATCCTCAAGAGTCCGACCCTTTTGGCGGAAAACGATCCTTATAACTCGGCGAAATCTGTCGTGAGAATCGACACCGCCGACGCCGACGAACAGGTCGCAGAAAAAGAGACAGCGCAAAAGATCGACAATCGACTGCCAGGCGCGACTCCCGCTGACGTTCGAAATCAAAAGACCAACAAAGTGAGCAGCGACGACGACGGAAAACCGATCTTGAAAGCGATTCCGGTCCAACCGCAGCCGAAAGAGACACCAGTCGAGATCCGCCGCGCAGTTCCAGTTGGGCCGATGGATGAAGTGGAAGAAGGCGCATTATTGAAAGCCACCACTCCATCTCCTGCCGGCGCTGACGACGAATAGAATGGCGTCAACCGACGCATCTGATTTTCGGCTGAGCGTCCTCAATCCCGGCGGGCGCGATCTCGAACAGTATTTTGACGAACCGGTCGGTCCGACTGACATCGGGCATCCGCCGATCAATCTTCATGCCTTTGCGGCTTGCACGCGCGGATCATTTCACCGGGCAACGAAAAACGCGATCGAGGAGAAGCGGCCGATTCTTCTTTTGCTTCGCGGCAATTTTCGAGCGACCGAACGCGCGTTGGCGGAATGCCAGAATCAGAAACGCACCGTTGCGGTTGCGTTAAAAGAGACCGGGCTCCACCAAATTGCGGCACAATTACGCGACCCGGGCAGGCTTGCACGATTCATGCGCATTGTGGCGCAGGCGGATGGGTGCGTCGCCACGACTCCGGAAGCAGCTGAGATTTTTCGCCGGGCACGACGCGAACGCGACTCCGATACGGTCGCGTTTATTCCAACTCCTTATCCGTTGGAAGACGAGCAATGGAAATTCGCGGTTGCGCCTAACGAACAGTCCGGAATTTTCATCGGGACGCGGGAATGGGACGTGCCGTCCCGAAACCATCTCGCGACGCTTCTCCTTGCCCGAGAGATTTGCGCCGCCACCGAAGAGTCCATCACCGTTTTCAATCTCGACGGCCGAAGAGGCGGAAAACTTTTGGCCGAATTAAAATTTCCGCCGGGAAAATTGCGCGTCCACGACAAGCGGGAACCATACGCCGATTATTTACGCGAGGTTGCGAAGCACAAAATCGTCCTCCAACTCGATCGCAGTCGCGTCCCGGGACAAGTGGCGGGTGACGCGCTTCTTTGCCGGACGATTTGCGTTGGTAGCGATGGCGCGATTGAGCGGCTCGCATTTGCCAATTTTTGTGGAGAAGGCCGGACCACATCGCACCTCAAGACTATCACCCTCGAGCTGCTCAAGAACATCGCCGCGCGCGCAACGGCGATTGTCGAATCGCAATGGCGAGCGGCCGAGCGGATTTCGTTTCAAGCGGTGCGAAGAGAATTGGCGGTTTTCTTTGAGCGGATCGGAAAACGCGCGGGCGATTGAGGTCAATCGGTCCGAGCCGGACTGGCGTTAGCGGGCGGTTCAGGTGAACCGCTCCGACCAATCATTCCCAGATAAATTTCTTCGAGTCGGCGGATTTGGTTTCGCTGATCGAATTTCTGCGCTACCACCGTCGCGCCGTTTCGAGCCAGTCTTCCCAGGAGATGTCGATCTTGCACCGCTTCAAGCAAGGCGTGTGAGAGCGCTTCATAATCGCTCTCGGGGACCAGCACTCCACTCACACCATTTTCGATCGCCTCCGGAATTCCGCCGTGATCGGTTGCGAAAACTGGAAGTCCGGTCGCCATCGCCTCCAACATTGAATTGGGAATGCCTTCCTGATTCCCATCGCTTCCGGTTTCGCTGGGATGCAAAAAAATGTGCGACGCATAATAAATCTCGCGCAATTTCTCCGAGGTCACGAATCCCGGCAGAGCCACCCGATCGTCGATCTTGAGTTTGCACGTCAATTCTTCGAGCTCGCGCAGCATCGGGCCTTCCCCGGCAATGGTCAGTGTCGCGTTCGGATAATGTGAGAGAAAAGTTGTGAACGCGTGAAGCGTCGTCGCCAGACCTTTCTTCTCGATCAAGCGACTTGCTTGGACCATTCGCCATTCGCCATTCGTCGGAAATTCGCGCTCCCGAAATGGAAATTCATTCAGTGGAATGCCGGTGCGGACGATGTCGATTTTATTTTCTTCACAGCCAAGCTCGACCACCGCGCGCTGCAGCGACGCGGAGCGGACGAAGACTCGGGTGACGACGTCCAGCATCTCCTTGGTCGCCTTCCGATACGCGGGCTTCTCCATATCAACCAAGACATCGGCGCCGTGAAAAGAAACGATGCTTGGTTTCGACCATGCCCGGATCAAGGGCAAGAGATGGACGGCAATGTGTCCGAAGAAAATGTGCAGAAGCTGGGCGTTCCGGCGATTCAGAACCTCAATCAAGCTACGCAGTTCTGCCGCTGAAATCTGCCAGGGCTTGTTTCGAATTTGTCGGAACCAGAAACGCCGCAAAAAATGCAGGGACGGTTTTGCTATGATGTCGATCGTATCGAACGGAAACAGGTCCGCATTTTCACGCTTCTGCGCGATGACGATTGGGTGAAGGCGGCGGAGGCCGGTTATTTGCCGGTAGATGTGCAGCATCTCCGGCTTGAGAAACGTCGCGCAATAAAAGACGGCGACCGGCTGTGGATCAGTTGAGTCGTTCAATGTTTGGAATCAAACATCGAACAGCAAACATCAAAAATTAATTGTGAAGAGCTTGATCCCTTTCCACTTTCCGGTGTCGGGATCGAGCACCACGCTGTCTTCGGCTTTTCCGTATTGGGGCGGTGCCTTTGGATTCAACATCTGAAATGGATTCCCACCCCGCACGGCGCGCGGAAGAACGCCCTCGGTATTTTCTTTCCTGATCGGCGGTGGCGTCGGGGCTGGCCGCCTGCCGCCGGCCTTCGCCGTAAACGTTTTCTTTTGCGGCTGGGCCAGGGCCACGCCCGCGATCGTCATTAAAATCCCCAGCACCACGAGCTTCTTCATAACTTTTTCCGGTTAACGCCCCGCAAGTTCTTGCCGGTTACACTCCCCCGGCGCAGAATTGTCAAGATAAATGGACTATCTGGAAAAAGCGAGGCGCGTCTTTGACGTCGAAATTGTCGAGCTGCAGCGGCTGCGCCAACGGTTGGGCGACGATTTCACCCGCGCGGTCGGATTGATCAAAGACGCGGTGGATGCGCGCGGCAAAGTGGTCGTAGTCGGCGTCGGTAAATCGGGGCACATCGGCGGCAAGATCGCGTCAACGCTAACCAGCACGGGATCGCCCGCCGTTGTTCTCGATTCATTGAACGCCTTGCACGGCGATCTCGGCATGGTCGCGGATGGCGATGCCGTCCTGGCTTTGAGTTCGAGCGGCGAAACCGAAGAACTGGTGCGCATCTTGCCGGCGATCGCGCGGTTTCAGGTCAAAATCATTGCCATCTGCGGGGATTCCGATTCCACGCTCGCGAAAAACGCGCACGTCGTTCTCGACGTAAACGTCGAGCAGGAAGCTTGTCCATTGAATCTGGCGCCAACTTCGAGCACAACGGCAATGCTGGCGCTGGGCGATGCGATCGCGATGGTTTTGTTGGAAGCGCGCGGATTTAAGAAAGAAGATTTTGCGAAGTTTCATCCCGGTGGAAAAATTGGGCGCAGTTTGCTCATGCGCGTGCAGCAAGTGATGCGACCGCGCGAATCAATGGCGGTCGTTCCGCCAACCGCGACCGTGCGCGACGTGCTCAAAGCCATGACCAGCGTGCGCGCAGGCGCAGCAGTAGTGGCGGGCGAAGATCGACAACTACTCGGGATTTTCACACACGGCGATTTCGCGCGGCATTTTCAGTCCGACCCGAAAGTGGGCGAACGTTTGGTGGCGGACCTGATGACCTTGAACCCGGTCACTGTCCATAAAGACAAGCTCGCAGTCGAGGTTCTCAAATTGCTCGAGACCCACCGGATCGACGATCTCGTCGTCGTTGATGACGATAAAGTGCCGGTTGGAGTCGTCGACTCGCAGGACCTCACCCGCTTGAAGTTGCTCTGAGCGCGTGTAGAGTCCGCGCTTCGTTTCCCTCAACTCTCAACCATCAACCTTTAACTTTTGCTATGGCCGCAGCTAACGATCTCCGCCGGGGAATGGCGATAAAATACAATGGCAACGCCGCCATTGTGCTCGAAGTGCATCATCGCACCCCAGGAAATTTACGCGCCTTTGTCCAGGCCATTATCCGTTATATCAACACCGGCAAAAGCGCCGACGTTCGCTTCGGTTCCACCGACAAGGTCGAGCTCGTCGATATCGAGCGAAAGCAACTCGAGTTCAGTTACAAGGATCACAACGGCTATCATTTCATGGACCCGGAAACCTATGATACCGTTACCTTGCAGGAGAATTTGATCGGCGATTCGAGAGATTATCTCGTCGAAAATCTTTCCATCCAAGTCCTCTACGCCGAAGGCAAACCGGTCCAGCTCGAAATGCCGGCGTCGGTAAATTTAAAAGTGATCGAGTCCGCCGAAGGCTTGCGCGGCGACACCGCCAGCAACGTGACCAAGCCGGCGAAACTCGAGACCGGCAAAACAATCAACGTTCCGCTCTTCATCAAAGAAGGCGAGACGATCAAGATCGACACCCGCACCGGCGCCTACATGAGCCGGGCGTAATCTCCGACTCTAACTCCTCTTGCAATTTGCCTGCGTCACTGCGTTTAGCCGCTTGGTCAGCGACGAGATTCTCGACTTTGCCAGGAATGGTAGTGGAACGCGACTGGCGGTAGGATTTCGAAGATGATTCGAAGATCGGCCATTGTTCGCGGACGAAAACTGGGGCGCGGCGTCAAAGTCGCGCCGTATGTCGTGCCGACGACGCGGCGGGCGCCGCAGCCGAGCGGGTTCATGGTTCCGACGCGCTGGGTGAAATTTATTTTCGCCATCTTTCTCCTGCCGGTCTGCGCGATTCTAACGCAGACATTTTTCACCGTGTTCGCCCGCGCCACGATGACGCAACGGCTGTGGGCGGGACAGGAGTTCTGGTTCTTCTCGTTAGGCGCGGTCCTTTGGCTGATCGCATTCATTGGTTTGCCGCGACCAATCCTGCTTTACGTTTTCGGACACGAACTGACGCATGCGCTTTGGGTTTGGTTAATGGGCGGCCGCGTCAGCCGGTTTCGGGTCGGACGCGACGGCGGTCACGTCGTCACCAACCGCACCAATTTTTGGATTGCGCTCGCGCCGTATTTTTTTCCGCTCTACAGCATTCTCGCCATCGCGATTTATGGTGTGCTCAGCATTTTTTACAACGTGCAACCCTACGGCCGATTGCTTTACGCCGTAATCGGCGCGACCTGGGCGTTTCATCTCACATTCACTTGCTGGATGATCCCCAAGAACCAAACCGATCTGCGTGACCACGGAACCTTTTTTTCCTTGGTCGTGATCTATCTACTGAACCTCACTCTGCTCAGCGCGATGCTGATACTATCGTCACCGCACATCACCTTCGTGAGTTTTGGCGCGGATCTCGCGAAAAACATCGGCAACTTTGCGCAGTGGATGGCCGACTTGACCGAGCGTTTCGTTCAAGGCGCGCAGCATTAACTCGTCACCATTGCGAAAGGCAAGATCGACAGTGCGTCAGCGACGCGAATTTGTCGGTTCTGGATCAATAACTCGCGTCCGGTAAAAATTTCGCGCCCACGTTCGAGCGCTAAATTTTCCGCCGACTCGATCGCTGTGTCCTTCCAAACGTCGCCGACTGGTGGAAAACCGATTCGCGACGAGAGGCGCGGCACGATAACGACAGCCCAATGGCGATCCAATCGGCGCGCGAAACTGATGCAGCAATCGGCCAATGTTCCGCTCGCGCGGAGCGGCAAATAATCACCATTCCGGAAAAGTTCGACATGTTCGTTCCGAAAATGCAGTGCTCGCTGGGTCAGAAACATTTTGATTCGGCCGTCCGGCCAGTTTTGCAGAAGATCTTCCGGCCTTTTGCTCGATAAACACGAAAGCATCTCCGCGCGCACTTTGTAATCGACGGGGCGGCGATTGTCGGGATCAACCAGCGAGTAATTCCAGACTTCGTTGCCCTGATAAATGTCGGGTACGCCTGGGGACATCAACTTGAGCAAAGCCTGCGCCAGCGCATTGACGGCGCCGAGTCGCGCGATCTCTTGCGCAACGGGCAGAAACGTCGGTAGGAATTTGTTCTTCGTGCTCGGTTCCAAAATCTTGGCGACGAAATCTCGCGTGGCGGCGAGCCACTCTTCGTTCGGCTGGATCCAGCTCGTGTTCAGCTTGGCTTCATTCAACGCCTTCGTCATGTAAGCCTGGATCCGTTCGATGTATTCAGGGCCGACATTTTCCGCAGGCGCACCGTTCGCTCCGACCGGCCAGGTGCCGAGTAACGTCTGGTAGAGCAAATATTCCTCGTTCGCATCGGGCGCTTCCAATTCGTTGACATCTTTCTTCCAGCGGCGATTGACCGTTCGCCACCGCTGCAACGAACGTCGCCACAATTCAGGAATCTCCGAAATCGCGACCATTCGTGCGCGCACATCTTCGCTCCGTTTGGTGTCGTGGGTTGACGTTGCGAGCAACGTTGCCGGCCAGTTACGATGTCGATCCAAATTTCGCTCGTGAAATGCATCGACACTCAGCCCGAATTGTTGCGGTTCGCCGCCCACTTCGTTGAGCGCCGCAAGCCGGTTATAAATATAGAACACCGTATCCTCGAGACCTTTTGCCATGATCGGCCCGGTGAACTGCTGAAATCTGAGCACAAACTGCATGTGCTCTTCGCGCCCCTGCGCATCCAGGTTTTCCGGAAACCGGAAAAGCAGAATGTCGCGGAGAAAATTGAAAATCGATTCCTCGATCGCCGGGTTACGGCGCTTGGCGGCGGCAATCGCCCGCTCGATCACTTGCCGATCTTCGTCGCTCACCGTTTGGCCGGGCGCGAGATAAGTTCGATAAACCGGGAAGCAGGCAATGGTCTCGCGCACTGCCCGGGCGAGAGCTTCAAAGGTGAAATCGCGATACCAGCGGTTTTTCTCCGATAATCGGTCGAGCATGTTGCCGAGCACTTCGACTTCGTTCGCCAGCGCCAGCCGCATCACCAGACGCTTCTTCGCGTAAACCAGATGCCCGAAGTGCATGGTGTGTCCGATGAATCGATGAAAAGTCCTCGTCATCTCGGCTTCGGCCGATGTATCGACGAAAACGCCGGCCACTTGATTGGCAAAATCGTAACCGGTCGTTCCGTGCAACGGCCAATCAGAACGCAGCTTTTCCGCGCCGCTTAGAATTTTTTCCGCGATCATGTAAACGGCGCGATCGTCTTTCGGTAGCGGAATGCCGAGGACCTTGGCACAACGTCGTTGAAGCGCTTCCAAATATTCCTTCGGCAAATACAAGCCGTCGGGATGATCGATCCGAAGCCCGGTCACGGCTCCACTTCGAACAAGGTCGACCACCAACTGATGCGCGGCATCGAACACTTCCGGCAATTCCATTCGGATCGCGGCCAGATCGTTCACGTCGAAGAAGCGGCGATAGTTAATTTCTTCGGCGGCGACCCGCCAGAACGCGAGCCGATACGACTGCGCGTTGAGCAGTTCATCCAAACGGTCAAAGCTGCGCGGATCGCCCGGTCGGCCGTTGATTTGCGCGAGCGCCTTCTCGATCGCGCGCTGGACCTGGGGCGCTTCCTGACAACGCCGCTCCAAGCGGCGCTTCACAATCTCCTTTTCCCGCGCGCGCTCGGCGATTTTTTCCGGATCGGTCTCGGTCCGCCGGGGCAAATATTCCAGCGCAGTCAGAATGCTTTGAAACTCACCGTAAAACTCTTCGTCTTTGTATTCGGCGAGATTTTCCAACGCCATCTCGAGAATAAGACGATAGGTGCCGGGCGCGATCGGAAGTTTTTGATTTTGATACGCCAGATAGAACGCGCCTTCTTCGAAACGCACTTGCAGTTCGCCGCGCTCGAGGACGCGTCCGTACTGATCGGTCAGGATTGGAAGCAGAACTTTGTCGCGCAGATCGGATTTGAGCGGGCGCCAATCGACGTCGAAATAGGGCGCATACATCGAGCTCGGACCGTTCTCGAGCACGTCCATCCACCATTTGTTGCCGGGCTCGGCGACCCCCATGTGATTGGGCACGAAGTCGAGCACCTGACCTATTCCGTGAGCGTGCAATTCCGCAATCCACGCGTCGTATTGCTCCTGCGAACCGATTGCCTCGTTGAGTTTGTTGTGATCGGTAATGTCGTAGCCGTGCAAACTGTTCGCGCCGGCCTGAAAATAGGGCGACGCATAAACGTCGCTCACGCCGAGCGCGCGCAAATACGGAACGATCTCGCGCGCCTGCGCGAAGGTGAACCAGCGGTTGAATTGCAACCGGTAGGTGCAGGTCGGAATTCGTGGATGCTCCGTTTTCACAACGTCCAGAAAACTTAGACAGGATTTACAGGATGGACAGGATTACAAAAATCAAATCCCGATAATCCCCTTACTCCTGTCTAGTCATCCGTCACATCTTCTCCGGCACTTTGATGCCTAACAAATCGAGACCGCGCTGCAAAACGCGACCGGTCAGATCGCACAGCGCGAGGCGCGAACTGCGCACCGGTTCGTCCGATCTCAGGACCGGGCACGTTTCGTAGAACGCGTGGAAACTGTTGGCGAGCTCGAACAAATAATTCGCCAGAATGTTCGGCCGAAAATCGTTCAGCACTTGCGGCACGATCTCGGCAAACTGGCAAAGCCGCTTGGCCAAAGTTATCTCGGCCGCTTCGCTGAGAACAAACTTCTCGATCTTCGCGGCGGCTTCGCCCGCTTTTCGGAAGATCGAACGGACCCGGACGTAAGCGTTCTGCA
>QHOI01000165.1 GCA_003218705.1 Verrucomicrobiota bacterium
GTCGCCGGAAAAAAGCGAATGAGTGTGAAGATCGAAATTGAAGGGCATTGGTGGGGTTGGATGTCGATCTTACATTCTTGGCGGCGGCAAATTAAACGAGCTCCTCGGCGAGCACGTCGGGTTCGGATGCGGCTTCTGATCGCATTTCGGTCGGTTGATTAAACTGCAGGTCGTAGAGGCGACGATAGTAACCCGATTTTTCGAGCAGCTCAGCGTGGGTGCCGATTTCTTTAATGCTGCCGTGATCAAGCACGACAATTTTGTCGGCCGACAGAATCGTGGAAAGCCGATGCGCGATCGCGATGACCGTTCGTCCGGCTGCGAGTTTCTCCAGCGCTTTCTGGATTTGTTTTTCCGATTCGGTATCGAGTGATGAAGTCGCTTCGTCGAGTAAGAGAATAGGCGCGTTTTTCAAAAGCGCGCGCGCGATGGCCAGACGTTGTTGCTGGCCGCCGGAGATGAGGCAGCCTTTATCGCCAATAACGGTGTCGTAGCCGTGGGGCTGCCCCAGAATAAATTCGTGAGCGAACGCGGTCTGCGCGGCCGCGTAAACTTCTTCCGAGGTGGCATTGGGGCGACCGAACTGAATGTTTTTGAAAATCGTGTCGTGAAATAAAAATGTTTCCTGGGTGACGAGGCCGATTTGCTCGCGCAAGGATTTTTGGGTCAACGTGCGCAAATTGTGGCCATCAATTTTCACCGCGCCGGAGGTTGGATCGTAGAGCCGCAGAATGAGCGATAAAATAGTGCTCTTGCCCGCGCCGCTCGCGCCAACGAGCGCATAAGTTTTACCGGGCTCGATGTGCAGATTGATATCGCGCACCGCGTCCGTCACACCGGTCGAGTAGCGAAAGGTTACGTTTTCAAATTCGATTCGGCCCTTGGAAGAAACCAATTCAACCGCATTTGGCGCGTCTTGCACCGCCGGCTTTGAATCGAGGATCGAAAAGATTTGGGTCGTCGCACCGAGCGAGCGTTGCATCACGATGTGAAGCTTGCTCAGCGTTTTGATCGGCTCATAAATGATGAAAATACCGGAGATCAGCCCGAAGAATCGGCCGGCGCTGAGGTTCGTCGCGTAAACATAGAGAAGCGCGAGTCCGACACCGACCGAGGCAATAATTTCAACGAGCGGTCCGACCGCTTCGGTGGCTCTTACTGAGCGCATCGTCTGTGAAAATGATTGCTGGGCGCCGCGTCGGAATATTTTTTCCTGCTGTTCCTCGCGTGCGAACGATTTGATCACGCGAATTCCAGCGAAACTTTCCTGCATTGTCACCGACATTAGAACGCCGCCCCTTTGTTCTCGTTGCACCGCTTCGCGCGCGCGCCGGCCGAAAATGCGGATGGGAATGATGCAAATTGGGAAGAGGACAAGGCTCACCAGGGTAAATTTCCAATCCATCAGCAGAAGCACGATGACCGCGCCGATGATTGTGATCGGCTGTTTGAAAACATCACTGCTCACGCTCGCCAGCGCTTGTTGCATGTTGCGAGTGTCATTGGCGATGCGCGACATCAGAAACCCGCTTTGCATTCGATTGAAGAAATCCATTGAATGGCGCATCACTTTGGCGAAAAGCTGATTGCGAACATCGTTGACGACTTTGTTGCTCACCCAATTCATGTAGTAAGTGTTTCCGTAGGAGCAGAGACTCCGGATTGCCATCACGACTGGAATGGCAAGACAAACCCAAACGATCGAATTGATTTTTGGGCCGACGTTTAACATTTCGTGATGCGCGATCAGCGCTTTAGGATTTGGCGCGGCACCGTGGAAAACGAAACTGGAGACTTGAAAGACCGCGATTGGAAAGACTGAATTGACCAGCCCGTAGGCGACGCCGAATGCGAGTCCGAGAGCGAAACGCCATTTGTAGGGACCGGCATAACCGTAGAGACGCCGGTACGGTCTCCATGCCGTCCGCATGGTTTCCCAGAACGAGAGTTTTACTTTGGCGCCTTCTGCCTTGCTCATAACGGTGGCGACGTTGCCGGAGCCGACAACAGCGTCTCCATAGCACCGATCACCCCCTCCGTCGAGATTTGGTTCATCGGCAACCGGGGCTGCTTGGGCACGAATTCGGTAAAAGGCGATGTTGACGTCCCCTGTAAAATCAACGCCGGACTTTCCCGCGGCCGCCAGTGAAACGGATTGGTCGGGCCAAACAGGATCACTTGTGGTGTGCGCGATGCCGACGCCAGATGCATCGGCGCGGAATCTACCGTGATCAACAAGTGTGCCCTGGCGATCAACGCCGCCAGCGTGAGCAAGTCGGTTTTGCCGGAAAGATCTACAATTTCGTGGTGTACTTTCGACTTAATGTCGCTAATGTGCGCCTGCTCCAGCGGCAACGATCCGCCGGTCAACACCAGATCGACATCATGATTGGTGGCTGCGTGATTGATCACTTCCGCCCATCGTTGCGCGTTCCAAAATTTTTCAGCTCGTGCCGAGCCGGGATGAAAAATGATGAAGTCTCTTCTGATGTTGTGCGCGCTCAACAATTCGTCGGCGGCCTCGCGCATGCTTTTCGGGAGTTCCAACCGGACCGCGCGTGAAACATTGGAAATTCCAAGCGGCTCGAGCAGCGCGAGATGATAATCGATCGTGTGCATGTCCCGCATCCGGTGCTGGACGAACTCATTGTAAAATCGCGTCCGAAATTTTGAGCGGACCTTGATTCGAAACGAGACGATCCGTTTGCGTGCACGCGAGAGCAGAACGAGCAACGCCGAGCGGTCGTTCCGGGTGAAATCGACGCAGTAATCGAATTTGCCGCGCCCAATCGCGGCGATTGCTCTAAATCCGGAAAGCCCGCGAGGCATGACCAACAGCTTGTTAACACCAGCAATCGCTGGCGCGAGTGCCTTGCACTCCGGCGCAATCACCAGCGTTATCTTGGCGTCCGGAAATTTCTCGCGTACAGCCGCAATCGCTGGCGTGGTCAAAATCAGATCGCCGATGCGTTTGAGCTGAATGAGCAGAATCTTCATCTCCAACCCTCATCGTAGCCTCTCCCTTGCAAAGGGAGAGGCAGAACTCGTTGTCGGCGCTCTAAGTTGTAACGCGCATTCGTTTGGTCGCGTTCTTCGACAGTCTCCTCTCCCCTGACGAGGGGAGAGGACTAAGGTGAGAGGTGCAAGCGAGCCGCGCATGATCGGAAAGATTATCGCGCCATTTGGATCGCTCTTTCGTAGGCGCCTAACAAACGCGCCCGATAATGGTCCCACGTGAAATTTTCCACTGCGCGTTGTCGCGCTGCGCCCCCCATGCTCGCGACAATCTCTGGACGCCGATACAGATGCTCGATCGCGGCCGCGATTGCATCGACATCTCCCGGCTGAACGATAATTCCTTCTACGCCATCGCGCACCACGTCGCCCGCTTCGCGGGTCGTGATCATGGGCAAGCCGGAGGCGGCCGCTTCGTAAATCGTTTTGGCGCTGCCTTCCAGCCGCGATGGAAAAACGTAAACCGAACCCTGATTGAGATAATTCTCGAGATCGCGTTTGAAACCGAGAACGCGAACATTCTCGCGCCCGAATTGCTTCAGATATGGTTTCGCTTCGTCATGAATGCTGCCGAGCAACCAAAGTTCGGCGTCGCGCAGATTCAGCCGGTGCCACGCTTCGAGCAGATGATGAATCCCTTTGCGCTTGATCAGCGCGCCCGAGAAAATTGCGCGGAAAATTGGCGGCCGCATTCCCGGTTTGAATCGCTCCACGTCGACGCCGCGCGGCAGATAAAATAATTTTTCATCCGGAAAACCTGCGACGCGAAAAGATTCGGCCGCCTTTTCGGAAAGAACCACCACCAGTGTAGCGAGCTCATACTCTTCCAGAAATCTCTCCCGCTCGAGCAAGAAGCGCGACTTCCACGATCTTGACCTAACCTCTGACTTCTGACCGCTGATCTCTGCCCGCTGGCTTCCTCGATGCCACGTCGGGATTTCGATCAGCGACGGAATCTTCCTCTTTTTTGCGACTCGCAGAGTCTCTAGGCAATCGCCCGACCAACTGTGAAAGAAATCGTAGCGGCCACTGTCGAGATGACGCGACGCGATCCAATCGAGATATTTTTTCTTGGCTCCATAATAATAAGGGCTTTCGAGGAACGAAATCAGGCGGACTGGATGCCAGCGGAGTGATTGGATGAAACGCGAAGGGATCTCGCGTTGGCGGTTGTCGTAGGCGATAGCTTTGCCGAGAAAATTTCCGCGATCTGACGCGCGTAAAGCTTCAAACGAGTCGGTATCGAGCCCCGGCCCGCCGATTCGCGCGAAAATGGAGTAGAGCAAACTCTTGGGCAGAAGCTGCGGGGCTGCGCGGCCTGCTTGCGGCGTTAGTGCTTCTGTCATGTCGAGCGGAGCCGAGACATCTCTAAATATTTCTGAAACAATAAGAGATTCCTCGACTTCGCTCGGAATGACAAGATTGGTAAGACTCAAATGTCGAACGGCAAACTCACCATCACTTTCGCCCGTCGCGGCTATTCGCCGAGCGGCGGCGCCGAAGCCTATCTAAAAAGGCTGGCGCAGGGTGTGGTCGATCTCGGCCACGAGGCGCGACTCGTGGCGACCGACGATTGGCCGACTAACGAGTGGAGTTTCGGTTCGATTACGCGAGTGAAGGCAAACTCGGCGATCGGCTTTGCCGATGAGCTGAAGACAACGCGTCCGCAACTTAGCTGCGATGTCTTGATGAGTCTCGAACGCGTTTGGTGCTGCAATGTTTATCGCGCCGGTGACGGCGTGCATCAGGCATGGCTGAATCGCCGAAGACGATTCGAAATGCCGCTGCAGCGATTTGTTCGCAGCCTCAATCGGAACCATCGCGACATTTTGCAGCTCGAGGAATCGCTCTTCGCAAGAGGCGGCGCCGGCCGCGTCATCGCGAATTCTGAAATGGTGAAGGACGAGATTGTCGATCTTTATCGTTATCCCGCGGACAAGATCGACCTCGTTCGTAACGGTGTGCCACTGGATCGATTTCGATCCGATCCGGCGCTGCGAGAAAAATCGCGGGTCGACCTAAAATTGAAGCCGGACGAAGTCGCGTTGCTCTTCGCCGGCTCCGGCTGGGAACGCAAGGGTTTGCGGTTTGCAATTGAAGCGTTTGAACTCTGTCGCGATCGCAAACTGCGATTGCTCGTCGCCGGCCGCGGAGACGCGCGTGGTTACAAACCGAAGCGGTTTTTTACTGAAGAACCGATCCGTTTTCTCGGCGAAGTTGCCGATCTTCGCCCAATCTACGCCGCGGCCGACATTTTCATTTTGCCGAGCGTTTACGATCCATTCTCAAACGCTTGTCTGGAAGCGCTTGCGTCGGGATTGCCGGTCATCACAACGCGCGACAATGGCTTCAGCGAAATCATCGAGAACGACGTTCACGGCTCGATTGTCGATCGTTCCAGCGATAGCGCTGCGTTGCGCGACGCAATTCAGTTCTGGTCTGACGAATGGCGTCGCGCTTCTGCAAGATCGATCACTACTGAGCGCGCGTCGCAGTTCGATATCGCGATCAATGTCGCGGCGACGCTGAAAATCTTGTTTCAATCGGCCGCGAGCAGTTCATTGTCGCGAGGGTCAATTAGGAAGAACTGATCGAGCCGTGCTATTTCGAAGATTGATCGCACGTTATTATTGATTCCGGCGAGAGTGAGCTTTCCGCCGTATGCTTTGACGTCTTGCATTGCGTTGATCAAGACGGCCAGCCCTGAGCTGTCTATGAACGTGACTCCGGAAAGGTCGACCACGACGTGCTTGGGACGCTTTGCAATGATCGAGGCGAGCGAGCTCTCGACGTGTGAAGAAACATGAAGATCGATTTCTCCTTCAAGGGGGAGAACATTTACCGCATCTGACGACGTCATTTTTGGGCACAATTTGCAGCAGATCTTGTTCCGAAATGGCGACGGTTTGCTGACGTGCTTTTAGTTCACTTTACGGCGAGTGCGGAATCGACGTCGGGAAAAATTTGGAAGACCTGGTCGAGGCGGGCGATCTCGAAAATGTGTTGGACGCTTTCCTGAGCACCGGCGAGTGCGAATTTGCCGCCGTACTCCTGGACCTTTTGCATGCCTTCGATAAGCACGGCCAAGCCGGAGCTGTCCATATAAGTGACCCTGGAAAGATCGACCACGAGGTGCTTCGGCTTTTTCGCGATCATGGTACGTAACGATGCCGCGACCTCCGGCGAAACGTGAAGGTCGATCTCGCCCTCAAGCGGCAAAATGTTTGGTTGTTCTTTTAGTGGCATAGGACAAGGAAGCGGAGGGGGTTTTATAATTTCTCCCAAGCATCGCTGGTCGATCACCAACCGAGCGTATTCATTAGACGGTCAACATCGGAAAGATCATCGATTAAAATGTCGGGATGATGCTCCGCCAGTTTTTCGCGGCTCCAAGTACCGGTCGCGACGGCGACGGTGCGTGCGCCGAGCGCTTTTCCGCAGGCGATATCGCGCGGCGTGTCGCCGATGACATCGATCTCGTCTGCGGAAAATTCGCGACCGTGCTTTTCTTTCGCGCGGGCGCGGGCAAACGCACCGAGTTCATTGCGATTGTGGTGGTCGTCGGCGAAGGCGCCGAATTCAAAGAAGTGCCAGACGCCATAATGGCCGAGTTTGAGTTGTGCGCCGCGTGAGACGTTGCCGGTAAGAAGTCCGAGGACGAGGTGTTTTCGCGTTTTCAGCTTTTCAAGCAGCTCGAGCACGCCGGGCAGTAGTTTGCCCCTGCGGCGCGGCAATTCGAGCGAGAGAAAATGGACGTAACTATCGAGAAATGCGGCAATGTTGTCGGCGGTTGTCGGGATTTGGTGCTTTTTCAGGATGCTGATCACGATTCCGGAATCGGTCATGCCGGCGATTTCGATATCGTGGAGGTCGTCCTTGATGCCAAAGCGTTCGGTCAGCGCGCGCTTGAGCGCTTCAACGCCGGCGCCGCCGGAATGAATCAGGGTGCCGTCGATGTCGAAAAGCAACAAACGTTTCTGCATTCACCCACAGATTACGCAGATTTTTGCAGATGGTAGGACAAATCACGGCGCGCGCATCACGAGCACGGCAATCATGCTGCCGAGAAATGTGAGAGCCGCCACGGCGGCGATTCCGAAGACGATTAGACGCGCCGAATCGCGAGACGTCGATCTTTGCCGGAAGGGTGAGGCATTGCCGAAACCGGACGGCGCCGCGCTCGATTCGGCTAGCTTGGCTTCGATTGTTTCCCGCTGCGGGAGCGGTTGCGATCCGCGGACGTCCGGCTCGAAACGGGCTTCGATTGCGCCGAAACGAATCCGGTCCCCGAAACGCAGCGCTGTCTCAGTGATGGGAACGCCGTTGACCTTGGTGCCGTTGGTCGAATCGAGATCCTTGAGGCGATAAGTCTCCCCGCTCAGCTCCAAGTGCGCATGCCGGTTCGAAACCGACGGATCGTCAATCACGATCAGGTTGTCGGGCGCGCGGCCGATGGTGATCGAGCGTTCGGCAAATTCGTAAGCGACTTTGCCTTGGGCTTCGGTGGTGAGAATCAGCTTTGGCATGATGTCGATGTTACGTTACCGACGAATTTCCTGTCATGTCGAGCGATATGCTAGTTGGGCTCGAAATGACAAAGGGGTACGATTGACCGAGCATCCGCCGCCCAGCATAGTGCGACTTTCATGGCAATCGAACTAACGCGCAATTTCTGCATCATCGCGCACATCGATCACGGCAAAACCACTTTGTCCGATCGATTGCTCGAGACGACGGGGACGATCCACGAGCGCGACAAGCAAGATCAACTTCTTGATTCGATGGATTTGGAGCGCGAGCGCGGGATCACGATCAAAGCGCATCCGGTGACGATGCATTATCGCGCAAAAGACGGGCAGAGGTATCTTTTGAACCTTCTCGACACGCCAGGGCACGTCGATTTTGCCTACGAGGTTTCACGAAGCCTCGCCGCGTGCGAAGGCGCGCTTTTGATTGTCGATGCTGCACAAGGCGTAGAAGCGCAAACAGTGGCGAACGTCCATCTCGCGCATAAACAAGGCCTGACGATTGTGCCGGTCATTAACAAAATCGATTTGCCGAATGCGGATGTGCCGTCGGTGAAGCGTCAATTGGAGGAAATTCTCGCGATTCCAGCCGAGGAGGCGATCGAAGCGAGCGCGAAGATGGGAATCGGGATCGACGAAATTCTGGAAGCGATCGTGCACCGGATTCCGGCGCCGGAAAAACCGAAGGACGAAACATTGCGTGCGCTGGTGTTCGATTCCGTCTTCGACGTTTATCGCGGCGTTATCGGACACGTCCGGGTGGTATCGGGAAAAATGGAGTCAGGTCAGGCGATCAGGATGATGAGCAACGACGGCCGCTACGAAATCAAAGAGGTGGGCATATTCACGCCGAAAATGTTTACCCAGCAGCGGCTGCAAGCGGGCGACGTTGGTTATTTTATCGCCAACATCAAAACGATCGCCGACATGAAAATCGGCGACACGATCACCGATCAGCGTAATCCCGCGCGCGAACCGCTGCCGGGATTTCAAGAAATTCACCCAATGGTGTTCAGCGGGATTTATCCGATCAACACCGGCGACTTTGAGCATTTGAAAACCGCGATTGGGAAACTGCGTTTGAACGATTCAGCGTTTATTTACACACCGGAGAGTTCGGTCGCGCTCGGATTTGGTTTTCGCTGCGGATTTCTCGGACTGCTCCACATGGAAATCATCCAGGAGCGATTGCGACGCGAATACAATATGGACATCATTGCGACGAGCCCGAGCGTGGTTTACGAAGTGGTGAGGACGCGTGGCGAAACTCTCTTAATCGACAATCCGGCGCATTTGCCGGATCCGAGCCAGATTAAGGAAATCCGGGAGCCGATCGTGAAAGCCTACGTGCTTTGCCCGAACGAAAATATTGGCGACCTGTTGCAATTGATTTTGGAAAAGCGTGGACAAATGGACCACACCGAGACGCTGGATTCGCGGCGGGTGATGTTGCATTGCGAATTGCCGTTGAACGAGATTCTGGTTGATTTTAACGACAAGATTAAGTCGATCACGCGGGGCTATGGTTCGATGGATTACGAACACGCCGGTTATCGCGCCGCGAAACTGGTGAAACTCGATCTGCTGGTAAATGGCGAGCCGGTGGACGCGTTTTCGACCATTGTTCACAAGGACCGGGCAGAGGGAAGGGGACGCCAGCTGGCGTCGAAGCTAAAGGAAGTGATTCCGAGGCAGCTTTATCAGGTGGCGATTCAGGCGGCGATTGGTGGGAAAATTATTGCGCGCGAGAGTGTTTCGGCCTTGCGAAAAAACGTGACCGCGAAATGCTACGGCGGCGACATCACCCGGAAGCGCAAACTGCTGGAGAAACAGAAAGAAGGAAAAAAACGAATGAAGAGCATCGGGAAGATCAACATTCCGCAGGAAGCATTTATTGAGGTGCTCAAAGCGCAGTAAGAGGAAGAGGAAGATTTTAAATGTTCACGTCGCGCTACGTTAAACACAGCAAACTGTTGCTCCGCCACGCCCAGAAATATTTGCGCTACAAGCGCGATGTTTTGGACACCGAGACCTATGATGCGGTCGGCGCGGACATTCGGCGACTTCACGCCGCGTTGCGCCAACGCGACCGAAAACAGATTGAAGGTCGCGCTGAAGAGCTGGATGCGAAACTCCACCAGCTCACGCCGGTGACGTGGGAGTCGCATTGGCGGGAGAATTGCGAAGTCATTCTGGTCGCAATCGTCGTGGCGATCGGTATTCGCTCCTACTATCTGCAGCCGTTCAAAATCCCGACCGGTTCGATGCAGCCGACGCTCAACGGCATCATCGGGCATCCGATGACGAAGGAACCGCCGAGTATTTTCCAGCAGGTCGCTGAGTTTGTTCTTCGCGGCCGCAATTATATCAACGTCGTTTCGCGCGAGAACGACGAGGTCTTGCAAGTTCAACGCCAGAAGTTTTTCTTTTTCTTCACCTGGTCGAGAATCATCTGTCAGCATCAAAAATTCCTGGTTTACTGTCCGCCGGAGCAATTGGGAGCAGATTTCAGGGTCTCACCGGGAGTTCGTTATCGTCGCGGCGAAGTCATCGCCCGTGGCGCGGTCGACACGGGCGACCAGGTATTTGTCGACAAATTTAGTTACAACTTTGTCAAACCGCATCGTGGCGATGTATTTGTGTTTCGGACGAAAAACATTCCCGACATTGGCGATCAAACTCAGTTCTACATTAAGCGGTTGGCCGGCTTACCCGGGGACAGTTTGCGAATCGAGCCGCCGAAGTTGTATATCAACGGAAAGGTCGCGGAAGGTTTTGGTTTCCAACGAGTGATGGAAGCGCGAGATGGATACCGGGGATATGGTCCGGGGCATCTGGCGCTGTCCGATCCGGTGAGAGTGTTTGAAGTGCCGAGGCACACCTATTTCGCGATGGGCGACAACAGCTACAACAGTTTTGATAGCCGCTGGTGGGGGCCGGTGCCGGAAAGAAACTTGGTCGGACGCGGATTGTTTGTCTACTGGCCATTCATTCCGCACTGGGGCTTAATTCGTTAGGCCAAAAGATGTCCACGGGTTTGTCCCGCGTCTACCCGCTGATCGGGTTGTTCAGCGGCTATGTCATCATGCTGCTCTTTAATCCCGTGCGCGTGCCGCTGCGTGACGGCTTTCGTTGTGTGCTTCGTTACAAGCGTGTCTGGCTCACGTTCGTGCTCCTCGGCTCCGCTTATTTTGTCTTTCAGTTTTCCACGTTCACTCCGATTCAAAGCACGGCCGATGTCGATCTCACCCAGATCACATCGATGGCAAACTGGCATTGGCCAACGTTCATGGAGATCTGGCGGGAAGCGCCGTTGCCGGCATTAGAAGGTGTTGCTGGAATTTTCGATGACGCAACAACCACTTATCCGTTGTCGGCGGTCGCGGCCGTGCTGATGCTGATCAACTGGCGGGGTTTGCACGGCGCGCTCGTGCGTGCGTTGCAGAAGCGATTCCATTTTTGGGGTTATCTGGTTTATCTAATCTTGTTGCTGAGCGCGGTCGCGGCGCTGCTCAAACCGGTTGTCTTCGCTTTGCCATTATGGGGCGGACTTCTTCCAGGCGCCGAGCTCTTGCAAATCTCCGCGAGTGTCGATGCCGTCGCATTTATCTTTGAATATCTCTTCGGCGTTTACATCCAGGTTTATTTAATAGCGGTTTGCTTCGCCTGGATCCGCGGTTTGAGTTTTGAGGAAGGCGAGCTTTTCCGCTTTGGCATGCGCCGGTTCAGTTACGTTTTGGAATGGGCCGGCATCGTCGTGCTGGTGAGCTTTTTGATTGTGCGGCTCCCGCTCTTGCTCGCTTACTTCATGAATATTCCCGACGTGCTTGATTATCTCCCGGTCGAGCGCGTGCTGATGTGCGGATTGATCATCGCTTTCAGTTCAGTCCAAATTTCGCTCGCGCTCCGTAATGAAACCTTGCGCGAAGCTATCCGGGCGCATCGCGAATTCATTCGGAATAACCTCAGCCGATTCGGCTGGTTCCTGCTCATTTGCGGGATCCACTTTTTCTTGCTCACAACCGCGGATGCCATCATGCGCGGCGCCATTGCCGATCGGCTGATCGCGATGGTCATTTGGAAATCGATTTTTGTTTTCCTGCGCGGGTTTATCACAGGCTGGCTGCTGGCGTCATGGGTTTGCTTGTTCCGGCGCGGCGAAACCGGCCATCTCTATCAACAGGCGTGGATTGAATATTAAAAAGCCCAAACTCTGGTCGTGAATGCGGCGAAAATTACCCGAACCAGCAAATCAAACCTCGCGCTCGCTTTTGTTTCGCTCGGACGGGAACGCCGGCGCGATATCACAACTTTCTATGCCTTTTGCCGCGTGATTGATGACATCGCGGACGATGTCGATCTTAGGACGGAGGAGAAAAGGCGCCGGTTGAACGGGTGGCGAGAATGGTTGCGGACACCGCGGCCTAACGAATCCTCATTCGCAGCTGACGTCCGCCAGCTGATGGAGAAGTACGCGCTTACTCCGGAAATGCTCGAGGAGATCATCGCCGGCGTCGAAATGGACCTGAGCATCAAGCGTTACCAGACGTTCGATGAATTGCGGGTCTATTGTTATCGGGTGGCCAGCGCCGTCGGACTGGTCAGCATTGAAATTTTTGGTTACCGCAATCCAGCTTGTAAGGAATACGCCATCCAGCTCGGTTTGGCGTTGCAGATGACTAATATTATCCGCGACGTCGGCAAAGACCTGCGCGCTGACCGGATTTATTTGCCAGAGGAGGATTTGGTGCGTTTCAATTATTCGGAGAAGGAACTTCAAGATCGACAATACAACGACCGTTTTGTGCGACTGATGCAATTTGAAGCGGAGCGCGCCCGCCACTTTTTCGCGCGCGCGGCTGAAATCTTACCGCAAGAAGATCGACGATCGATGGTGGCGGCGGAGATCATGGCTTCGATTTACCGGGGGCTATTGCGACGAATGGAGCTGGACAAATTTCGTGTCTTCGAAAAAGAATACGGTCTGAACAAACTGGAAAAGGCCGGCCGGATTGCGACCCAACTACTCAAACTTGTTTGAATGAGCAGAAAGCGCCATCCGTCTGAGCCATTGAAATCGTAACTATTAATATGAAAAGATACTTATCCTTCATTTCTGCTCTAATGATCGGTTGCATTACGCTCGTCCCGGTGGCGAAAGTTTTCGCGCTCGGCGAGGAACCCAAGGCGGTTGTGGTATCGCCCGAAGATGCCGCCAAGAAATATCCGATGCCCAAGGGAAAGGATTATCCGGCGGGAATAAACGCGAACAAGGGCTCCGCTACGGCTTCGGGCTTCGTGCAAAGCCCGTACTCTAGCCGGGTCTACGATGCCCGGAAATTGGGACATGGGACGTTGATTCTGGACGAGGGCGTGAACAAACTTTTCCGCAAGCCGTAGTCATTTTCGCGGGGAATAGTTCGTTTTTGGAGCGCAACATTCGTTTTACTTGCGCGTTCAATAGGCTAACGAAGAGATCATTATGAACAAAAAGCTTTTCACAGTTGTTTGTGGCGTTTTGCTCGCCGCGTTCGGTTTGGACTCGTGCGATACGCCAACCGGCCAGGGAGCTGCGGCTGGCGCCGGTGCCGGTGCTCTCATCGGCGGTCTCGCCAGCGGTGGTCCGCGTGGCGCTCTAATCGGCGCAGCTGCTGGAGCCGCGACAGGCGCCTTGATTGGCCACGCGATCCAGGAAGATCGGGCTCGCGAATACGGTCCGCCACCGTCGGGAGGTTATCCGTTCGCGACTCGTGCTGGTGGACCGGGAATGTATCGCAGTCCTTACACCGGACGCGTTTATGATTTGCGCGGGGTTCCGCCGGGTGGATTGACGCGCGATGTCGATACCGGCCAGTTATTCCGCAGACCGTAATTTAGGAATTGATTACTTTAGAGACGCGTTGATCCCGCGGTCGCGGGATCAGCGTGTTTTCTTTTGCAGGGTGTCCACCAGCGCCTTCGCTTCGTCTGTCATCCTAAGCAGCTCCGGCCATTGCCGGTGATAATTTTCACCTGGCAGTTTGCGCGTTGCGTCAAACCCCATGTGCGAACCGATATTTTGCTCGCTCGGCGCGTGATCGAGTGAATCACTCGGATTTTTGATGACGGTTGTGTCGCGTGCCGGATCGGTGTTGGCGCAGAGGCGGAACAAGACGTCGCTGGTGTTGTGGACGTCGCAGTCTTCGTCCACGACCACGATGTATTTGCTAAACATCATCTGGCCCATGCCCCAGAGTCCGTGCATTACCTTGAACGCCTGATAGGGATATTGTTTCCGAATGCTGGCAAAGACGAGATTGTGAAAAACACCTTCAGCCGGCAGCGTCATGTCCACCAATTCCGGAAAATTCATTTTGAACACCGGCAAAAAGATCCGCACCACCGCGTCGCCGATGTAAAAATCCTCCATTGGCGGAATTCCGACGATGGTCGTCGGGTAAACGGCGTCCCGCCGATGGGTGATCGTATTCAAATGAAAAACCGGATAGTCCTCGACCGCGGTGTAGTAGCCGGTGTGGTCGCCAAATGGTCCTTCCGGTCGCATCTCCCCTGGTTGGACGTAGCCTTCTAAAACAAAATCGACATCGGCCGGGACTTCGAGGTCGATCGTTTTGCATTGCACCATCTCGATCGATTTGCGCCGCAAAAACCCGGCGAACAAAATTTCATCCAAGCCATCCGGCAACGGTGCAGTGGCGGCGAACGAAAGCGCGGGATCGCCGCCGAGGGTGACCGCGACCGGCATCCGTTCGCCGCGTTCGTAATAACGTTTGCCGTGGCGCGCTCCCACTTTGTGGACCTGCCAATGCATCGCTGTCGTTCGTTCATCGAAAATTTGCATCCGATACACGCCGACGTTGCGCGCACCGGTTTCGGGATCGCGGGTGTGCACATTCGGCAGGGTGACGAAGCGGCCGCCGTCATTCGGCCAGCATTTCAAAATCGGCAGGTCGCGCAGCGAAAAATCATCCGCCGGTCCGGTCCCGGACTCGATGTTGTGGACGACTTCCTGGCATGCGGCTTCACGCACACTCTTCGGTCGCGCGTGCAGAAGATGAATCCCCTGTTTAAGCAAACCCCAACCTTCGCGCAGA
>QHOI01000166.1 GCA_003218705.1 Verrucomicrobiota bacterium
GATTGGCCGGAATAATAATCTCACCCGTCTCGGCGTTGACGACGTCGAGGGGAATTTTTTCGCCGAGCAGAATATTTGAGAGCGAATCGGTGAGTTGTTCGGTCAGCTCTTCTTTCTTCCGGCGATGTTCTTCGGTGATCGCTTTGATCTGCTTCTTGGTTTCCGCCGGCGTCAGTTTCTCGCGCGAGACTTCCTTGCGCGAAGAAACCTTCACGTCCATGACGATGCCGTAGGTGCCAGATGGGACGGTTAGTGAAGTGTCCTTAACGTCGGCCGCTTTCTCCCCGAAAATTGCGCGGAGTAATCGCTCTTCCGGTGCCAACTCAGTCTCGCTCTTCGGAGTAATTTTACCGACCAGAATATCGCCCGGCTTCACTTCCGCGCCGACGCGAACGACTCCGTCCGGTCCGAGATTTCGCAGAGCTTCTTCGCTGACGTTTGGAATGTCGCGAGTGATTTCCTCAGGGCCGAGTTTCGTGTCACGGGCGCCGATCTCGAATTCATCGATGTGAATCGAGGTGTAAATATCCTCCTTCACGACCTTCTCCGAGATCATGATGGCGTCTTCAAAGTTGTAGCCATTCCACGGCATGAACGCGACGAGCACGTTGCGGCCGAGCGCGAGCTCACCGTGTTCCGTGTTCGGGCCATCGGCAATGATCTGACCTTTCTTGACGTGCTGCCCTTTCTTGACGATCGGCTTTTGATTGACACACGTGCCGGCGTTGGAACGCATGAATTTGCGCAGTTCGTAAACGTAAAGTCCTTCTTCGGGATCGGTCTTGATCCTCTTCCGATGCTCGGGAACATGGCCGTCTTTCGAGACGATAATCTGGTCAGCTGTAACTGATGCGACCTTTCCGCTATCAATCGCGATCAGCACCGCATGTGAGTCGCGAGCGACCTTGCCTTCCAAACCGGTGCCAACCAATGGGGCTTCCGAAACGATCAGCGGAACGCCTTGGCGTTGCATGTTCGAACCCATCAGCGCGCGGTTCGCGTCGTCATGTTCGAGGAATGGAATCAATCCTGCCGCCACAGAAACGAGCTGTTTTGGCGACACGTCCATGTAATGGACTTTCGACGGTTCGACTTCCAAGAAATCGCCGCGATAACGAACCGAAACTTTTTCGCCAGTGAAATGGCCGCGGCCGTCAACCGCCGCGTTCGCCTGTGCGACCAGATAATTCTCTTCCTTATCGCCAGTCAGATAGTCGATGTCATCCGTGACGCGGCCGTTCGTGACTTTGCGATAGGGTGTTTCAATGAAACCAAATTCGTTGATCCGTGCGAAGGTCGACATCGAACTGATCAAGCCGATGTTCGGACCTTCCGGAGTTTCGATCGGACAAATCCGGCCGTAGTGCGACGGATGGACGTCGCGCACTTCGAATCCGGCGCGATCGCGACTCAATCCGCCTGGTCCGAGCGCGGACAACCGGCGCTTGTGCGTTAATTCCGCAAGCGGATTCGTCTGATCCATGAACTGCGAGAGCTGCGAGCGCCCGAAGAAATCTCTAATCACGGCACTGAGCGCTTTGGGATTGACCAATTTCTGAGGCGTCATGCCGTCGACGTTGATGTCGAACAACGTCATACGTTCTTTCACCAGTCGCTCAGTGCGGGCGAGACCGACTCGGCACTGATTCGCGAGCAATTCGCCCACTGTCCGCACCCGGCGGCTGCCGAGGTGATCGATGTCGTCGAGCGTGCCTTCGCCGCGGCGCAGATTGATCAAGTATTTGATCGCGGCGATGAAATCTTTGTCGGTCAAAATTCGCTCGGTAAGATCGACATCGATCCCGAGTTTCTGATTAATTTTGTAACGGCCGACGCGACCGAGATCGTATTTCTTCGGATCGAAGAACAGTCGCTTCAGCAAAGCGCGCGCGTTGGCCACGGTCGGCGGATCCCCAGGGCGCAATCGGCGGTAAATATCTTTTAGCGCTTCCTCCTGATCATGAGCCGGATCTTTGCGGAGCGCTTTGACGACGGTGTCGTCGTTGGAAATATCGATGACCTTAACTTCCTTAATCCCGAGACCCATGACCTGGCGAACAGTCGCAAGTGTGAGCGGTTCAAAAGCTCGGGCAACGGTCACTTCGCCGTCACGGACTTCCGCCGTCAAAACTTTGGTCGCGAGCTTCTCTTCGTCGAGTTTCTCGCTCAGCTTCAGATTCTCGATGTTGTAAAAGAGTTTGATGACGTCCTCGTCTGACCCGTAGCCAAGGGCTCGAAGGAAAGTCGTGGCCAGGAATTTGCGACGCCGTTTGCGACGATCGAGATAAATGTAAAGAAGATCGGCGGTATCGAATTGCACTTCGATCCACGAACCGCGGTCCGGAATGATCCGGAAGCTGTAAAGAACTTTGCCATTGAGGTGGATGGTCGACTCAAACGCGATACCCGGCGAACGGTGCAGCTGGGAAACGACTACGCGCTCGGCCCCATTAATGACAAACGTGCCTTGTGGTGTCATGAGCGGGATTTCACCCATGTAAACTTTTTCTTCCTTTGTTCCTTTCTCTTCGCGAAGTTGAAAGGTTACGTGGAGCGGCGCGCTGTAAGTCTGGCCCTCGCGTTGCGCTTCGAGCGCGGTCAGTTTCGGCTCGCCGATTTCGTAATGGCTGAAATCGAGGACGGCTTTTTCGTCGTAACTCTCAATCGGGAAAACTTCCCTGAAAACGGCTTGGAGCCCGTGGTTCTTGCGCTTGGCAAGTGGAATGTCTTTTTGGAGAAAATCGACGTAAGAGTTGAGTTGAACCTCAATCAGGTTTGGAGGCTCGATAGCTTCCTTGATTGTTCCGAAGTGGATGCGTTCCGAATTTCGTTCTGACATAATCACCAGGCCACGGGTTTAAACTCGCACCAGCCCACAATAAATTGCGGCCGCATGCGTACAAGAGCTTACGGCATCAACCGGAGAGCGAGGGGTGCAAAAATGGCCTCAAAACAGCGGTCTGTCAAATCGACTCCCACCGTTTTGCTGCCAATTCAATCTTTCCAGCAAACTGCGGTTAAAAATAAGTCTCCCTTACTTCTAACAAAAACTGAGATTAAACGAAAACGGCCGCCACGCAAGATAATTCGCATGGCGGCCGCTGTTTTTAATTTGCTACTTGATTTCGACCTTCGCCCCAGCCGCTTCGACCTTTTTCTTGATCTCCTCGGCTTCCTGCTTGGTCACACCTTCCTTGATTGGTTTGGGAGCGCCTTCGACCAGTGCTTTCGCCTCGGCCAGTCCAAGGCCTGGCACTGCGCTGCGAATCTCCTTAATCACGCCGATCTTGTTCGCGCCCATTTCCTTCAGAATGACGTCAAATGTGGCTTTCTCTTCCGCCGCCGGTGCTGCTGCTCCGCCGCCAGCCGCTGGAGTCGCTGCCACCGCAACCGGTGCGGCCGCGCTTACGCCCCATTTTTCTTCGAGTTGTTTTACCAAGCCAGCAATCTCGAGAACGGACAATCCGCTGAGTTGCTCCACCAATTTATCTGTGTCTGCCATTTTTTTCCTCCAATTGCCGTTTCCGAAAGCTTCCGGAAAATTGAGGCCGATAGCCATCGGCCCGGACAGTGTTTTTGTTGTTTATTGTAGGGCAACCGCTCCGGTTGCCGAGGCAGGCGATGCGCCCGCCCTACAAAAAAATTTATGTTGCCGGCGTTTCCGCGGACGCGCCCTCCTTTTCGCTCTTCGCTTTCAGCAATCTCGCCAGCGATGAAGCCGGTTCATTAAGTAAGCGCACAAGTTTCGTAGCCGGCGAGAGGAGCAACCCGAGCAATTGGCCCTGCATAACTTCCCGCGGCGGCAAATCCGCTAGGGCTTCGATTTCAGCGGTGGAAACGACCGTACGATTGATCAGGCCGAGTTTGAGAATCGCCTTTTTGAATTCGCCGGCGAACGTTTTCAAAACTTTTGCTACAGGCGCGACATCTTTTTCTCCCGTCACGACGGCCGTCTGCCCGGCGAGCTTTCCGTCACCGCTTGGAAGCCCCGATGCCTCCATCGCGCGCTTTAAAAAGCTATTTTTGACGACGTGAATTTCTGCGCCGGTGGCGGCCAGCCGTTTCCGCAACTCGCTAAAATCATCGACTTTCATGTGCTGGTAGTCAGCCACCAGGACAAAGGACGATTCCTTCAATTCTTCGGACAGGTCCGAAACAATATTGGCTTTTTCTGGTCTCATGATGTCGATCTTATGCGGCTTGCCCGGCCAGGTAAGGCGATGGATCGAGTTTCAGGCCGGGCGACATTGTCGCGCTTAAAGTCATCGCGTCAACATATCGGCCTTTGGCTGTGGCGGGGCGCGCCCGAACCACCGCTTCAATCACGGCGTTGCCATTTTCTACCAGCGCTTTTTCTTCAAACGAAAATTTTCCAACCGGCACGGCGACGTTGCCGTTTTTATCGAGTTTAAATTCAACCCGGCCAGCTTTGACTTCCTGAACTGCTTTGGCCGTATCTTCGGCGACTGTTCCAGCTTTAGGATTCGGCATGAGGCCGCGTGGTCCGAGCACTTTTCCGAGCTTGCGCACTTCGGCCATCGCCGCCGGTGTCGCGACCGCGACGTCAAAATCTTGAAAACCTTCCTGAACTTTTTGGATCAAATCTTTAAAGCCGACGTGCTCAGCGCCGGCGTCTTTCGCCGCCTTTGCCGCTGCGCCTTCGGCGAATACGAGCACTCGCACGTGTTTGCCACTTCCATGGGGCAGTGCGCAGGTGCCGCGCACCATTTGATCGGATTGTTTTGGATCGACACCCAGACGGAACGAGACCGTGACTGTTTGATCGAACTTGGTCGGCGGAAACTTCTTCAGCGTGGCGACCGCGTCGTTGAGGCTGTAGGATTTCTTGCGGTCCACCTGCTCGGCGGCGGCGCGATAACGTTTACTACGTTTTAGTTGCATATTTGTGTGCAGTGTTAGCGGTCGCCGCGGCGACCTCCTGCTAATTTAGCCCGCCTCTCAGCGAAGCGGGGCGGCACAGTAGGGGAGCATTTTAGGATTGTCAACGCCCGGCAATCTCTGGTAAAACCCGGGGGTTATGAAAAGCCCCACTTATTATAGATTGTTGATCGTTGCCGCCTCTCTCCTTGCCGCCAGCCAACTCTCCGCCCGGCCCATTGGTTTTGGCGAACTATCATTGCTCGTCCGGATGCATGAGCCGGAAACTTCGATCAAAAAAGAAGTCGCGGAGCGAAAACTTTTGCACGGATTGACTCAACCCCAGGAAGGGATTCTCAAATCGCAAGGCGCCAGCGATTCGCTCATCCAGTCCCTCCGCAGTTCCAACCTCGTCGTCTCGAAGGAAGAGGCAGCTGCGGTTGAGTCGGCCGCCGCGCGCGAGTCAAGCGCTTCTGCAGCGGAAATACATCCTGCCGGTCACCATCGTCATGTTTTAGTTTTCGACGTCGCTTTGGGTCATCCGATTAATTTAAGCCAGTGGGGCGGCCTGGATTACGAGATCGCATTTTACTCGTACCGCTTCGCTGGCGAAGATCATATTCAGCCTGCATTTATTGATAATGTCGGCACGAGGACAGTCGTCTACCGCAGTATCCCGCTCGAAAGCGAGGGCGAAGTGTTCACCGAGGACTGGTTCCCGACGAATGGAGTCCGTAACTGGCGATACACACCCTATAATGGAAGTGGCGGAACGTTGTCCAACGGTCGCGGTGATTTCCGTGACGTCCGCTCGATCAATTTCAGCGATTCGGTTGCGGTCGGTTCTTATTCGGTCTCTCGCCCGATCGTTATCGATTGGAACGCTCCGGTATTTCTCGAAGGACAGCCCTACACGTTTTATCCGGTTTACGGCGCCGGCGGCGTATCGCTCTACTTCATCAACGCGTCGACCGATTCGGCAAAGGTCGCGGTCGCGTTTAATCGCTGACAGGAATCCGCCTAATCGGCAGGAATCTCGGGATCAGCATCCGGTGACACCGCTACTGGTGGTGCGCTCGGTGGACCGTTGCGGATTATTTTTCCTTCCTTCATCACGAACGAGACCCGCTCGGTCGCGGTGATATCCGCGGTCGGATCGCCCGGCATGGCGATCACATCTGCGAACTTCCCTTTTTCGAGCGTTCCGGTTTTTTGGGCAATCCCGAAAAGGTCGGCTGCGTTTCCAGTCGCGGTCTTCAAGGCATCGATCGGTTGCATTCCCAGATCGACCATCAGTTTGAATTCCTTTGCGTTCTGGCCGTGCGGAAATACCGCGGCGTCGGTCCCGAATGAAACTTTGATGCCCATTTTCACGGCATTTCGAAACATGTCCGAGCGAGCGGCGGCTGCCGCTTTCGCCTTCGCCTGCAGCGCTGGCGGGTAATTGTCGATCTTGCTCATGATCCACTCCGTCGCCATCAACGTCGGTGTGAGATATATGCCTTTGTTTTTCATCAACGTGAGCGTGTCCGGTTTCATGAACGACCCGTGCTCGATCGAATCGACGCCGGCTTCGATCGCTTCTTTCGCCGCCTGATCGCCATGACAGTGAACAGCCACTTTTTTGCGCAAACGATGCGATTCATCCACCAGCGCCGCCATTTCCGCCGGCGTGAGTTGCGGCGTGTCCACTTCATCCGCCAGTGAAAGAACACCACCCGATACCGCGGCCTTGATCACGTCCGCGCCGTTTTTCACTTCAAACCGCACCGCTTTCCGGATCGCATCGGGCCCGTCCGCGATGCCTTGACTGAAATCGGGCTCGTGACCGAAAAGCATGTCGCGAAATCCTGAGGTCGGATCGAAATGCCCGCCGGTCGCACCAATTCCGTAGGTTGCAACCAACATTCGCGGACCGACGATCACGCCTTTGTTAATTGAGTTCCGCAGGGCAACGTCGACGAATTCTTTGCTGCCTACAAAACGACTGCCGAGATCGCGCACGGTTGTGAATCCGGCTTCGACTGTGGCGCGCGCATAGCGCGTCGCGAGGATCGCTTGCTCGGAAACATTCAGGTCGACTTCTTTCAGTCGGCGCTCGTTGTAATTACCGGAAAAATCGAGCGTCAGATGTGTATGCCCGTCCATGAAGCCTGGCGAAAGGGTCGCGTCACCGAGGTCGATAACTTGCGCATCAGTCGGCGCCGGCAAATTGCTTCCGGCGTCGACAATTTTGTTGCCTTGAACAATGACGACGCCGTTTTGGGCCAGCGTTTTCGATTTACCGTCGAAAAGTCGCGCAGCTTTTAGAACGATGACCTTGTCGGCCGCGTGAATCGAAATCGCACAGCTGATAAGAACAAGGATTGTGAAGGACAACCGCGAACAAAATCGATAGAAAGCAGAGACGTTCATCCTGGCGGTATAGAAACTTCGGGGAGACAAAGCAAGGCTGCGCGAAAACGCCTCCGGTCTTGTTTAGCGCGTCGGCTTTGGCTTCAATGCTTCGATGCTCCAACCATCAATCTCCTATCGCGCGCTATTTCTTATCGCTTTGATGACGATCTCCTTCTTTGGATCCGTGTTCGGGCAAACGAATCCGCCCAAAGGGCCGTCACCTGAACCGAAAGCGGAGACGAGTCCCACGCCGCCACCTGCGACTGATTACGACATTCGCTGGGGTGTGAAGATTCCGTTGCGTGACAAGGTTGAATTGAACGCGACGCTTTATTTGCCAAAAACACCCGATGGCTCAGCCCCTAAAACCCCTGTCGTCTTTACACTGACGCCGTACATCTCGGACACGTACCACGCGCGCGGGGCATACTTCGCGTCACACGGTTATGTCTTTGTGCTGGTGGACGTTCGCGGCCGCGGTAATTCGGCCGGCGAGTTCGAGCCATTCGCCAACGAGCCGCGCGACGGTCACGACGTAGTCGAATGGCTGGCGCAGCAGCCGTTTTGTGACGGAAAAGTGGCGATGTGGGGCGGGTCGTATGCGGGCTTCGATCAATGGGCGACGGCCAAAGAATTCCCACCGCATCTCACCACGATTGTTCCAGCCGCGGCCGCGCATCCGCCCTTGGATTATCCATCTCTCGATAACGTCGGGGAGACCTACGACATGCAGTGGTTCACTCACACCAGCGGTCGGACTGGCCAGCAAAATCTTTTTGGCGATTCAAAATTCTGGCGGACGAAATTTCTCGAAGCTTACAAAAAACACATCGCATTCAGCACGCTCGACTCGTTCGTCGGCAACCCTTCCCAGAACTTTCAGCGCATCCTGAAACATCCGACCGCCGACGCGTATTACGACGCAATGGTGCCGACGCAGGAGCAGTTCAAGAAAATGTCGCTGCCCATTTTGACTATTACCGGCCAATACGACGGCGATGAGCTTGGCGCGATGACATTCTATCGCGACCACATGGCGAATGCCGCGGCCGCGGCACGCGCGAAACATTTTTTGATTATTGGACCGTGGGACCATCCCGGAACGCGAACGCCGACCGACGAAGTTGGTGGGGTAAAGTTCGGATCGGGCGCGATTGTCGATCTTAACGATCTCCACCGGCAATGGTACGACTGGACGATGAAGAACGGCGCGAAGCCGCAATTTTTGAAGAACCAGGTCGCGTATTATCTGCTCGCGGCCGGGAATTCGGGCGCGAACGGCGAATGGAAGTACACCGACAGTTACGCAAATCTGATCGCGAATCCGAAAACGTTTTATCTCGATTCGAAGAATAGCGATGCCAACGGAGTCTTTCGTTCCGGGTCATTGACGGAAACGAAACCGAGCCAAGGCACTGACCAGTTCGTCAATGATCCGCTCGATATTCATCGTGGCGTCGATATTGAAGGCGTTGAGCCGAAAGATAAGACTGCGGGTATCGACCAGAGTTTCGCGCTCTGCATTGGCAAGGACGGCCTCGTCTATCACACGGATCCATTGCCCAAAGAAACTCCGCTCGTCGGTTGTCCCAAAGTTTCGCTTTGGGTTTCGATCGATACGCCTGATACCGATTTAGAGGCCGACCTTTATGAAATTCAACCGGACGGCACGAGCATTAGTCTTTGGAACGATCTGCGCCGATTGCGTTATCGCGAGTCGCTCCGCGAAGCCAAGCTGGTGAAACCGGGCGAGATCGTGAAATGCAATTTCGATCCTGGCCTGTTCGTCGCCCGTCGTTTGATGAAAGGGAGCCGGCTGCGGTTGGTTGTTTATTCGCCGAACTCAATCTTCTGGCAGAAAAATTACAACTCTGGGGGCGTTGTAGCTGACGAAACCGCGAAGGACGCGCGCACCGCGCACGTGAAGGTTTATGACGACGCCGAGCACGCAAGCGGGATCGACTTGCCGTTGCGCTGATGAGGCTGACTGCGCGAGTTCTGATTGTTCCGACATTCTTTCTTCTCGCGATTGAACTGCCGGCTGCGTCCGAAATCGTGATCGCGATCCGCTATTTGCAGACGGAAGGCACCAGTCACTCGCATCTCTACCTCTATCGCGAAGATGGAAAAATTTTACGGCAGCTCACCACCGACAATTCGGGACAGGATGTCGATCCAATCTTCGCGCCCGACGGCGAGGTGATCGCTTTCACGCGCAAGAAAGACGGCAGTCCGCTGGAATTTTGGAGCGTACATCCACTCGGCGGCACTCCAACCAAACTCGACGCCGCTCCTGATTGGTACCAACAAACGAAAACGTCGTCGTATTTCACAAACCGCGACGTGCCGGGCGCCGAAACGCCGTCGCCTTCGGCATCGCCCACCGCCAGTGCGGCTCGCACCGCCGCGGGCATGATGGGCGAGCGGAAGAGTTACAAGGCGCCCGATGGGTCGGTTGAATTGATTTTGCGCGAAGATCCGAGCGATCCGGAGGACCAGGTTGACGGGGAACACCACGGAAAACATTACGTGCTGCGTTATCTCAAAACGGGAATCCAGGCGGACTTTGGAACACTGCCGGGGTTCTTCGGTGTTTACGAAATTTTGCACGACCGGGAAAATCCGGATCGGCACTTTTTGTTCGAAGGTTTGCTACGCGCCGCGTTCTTTGGTTTGCATTTGAACAGCACCGACGGCGACACGTCGTTCGCGCTGGATCTGAACGGGCCGCGATTTGTGCGATTATCTCCAAACTGGGCCGCGCCCGTGCCCTTGCCAGGCGAAGCGGCGTTCGTCACGCTCACCGAAAATCGTTATGTCCCGATTCCCGGCAGCACCAAGACTGCGAACTGCTCTTATATAGAACGCTGGGACGCGCAGCTGCAAAAAATCCGTTACGCGCGTCCGAAAGCCGCGGCGATTTTTTACGGCGCATCGATTTATCGTCCTGACCGAACGCCGCCCGTGATTACAATTCGGCAAAACGCGGATTGATCGGAAACAATGAAGAAAACATTTACGATTATTTTGCTGATCGCCGCGGCGGCGCCGCTTCGCGCCCAGGATACGGCACCACTCGACAAACTCGCGGACGATTTTTGGACGTGGCGCGCCAGGTATGCGCCGTTCAATGGCGATGACGTCCCGCGGATCGAACGTCCCGGCGGGATGCGCGACTGGTCGCGCGCGAGCATCGACAACCGCCGCAAAGATTTAACCGAGTTTGAAGCGCGCTGGAAAAAAATCGACGCCAACAAGTGGCCGATCGCGAAACAGGTCGATTACCGATTAATCGGTTCGGCCTTGTCGCGGGTGCGGTGGGAACTCGACGTCAATCCAGGCTGGCGCCGCGATCCGACGTTTTACATTGGACAAACGCTGACTGCGTTGGGCGAAGCGTTGACTGTTCCCGCGCCTTACGACGAGGCGCGCAGCCGCGAGATCCTGACGCGGATCGACAACATTCCGTCGATTCTCGAACAAGGAATGCAGAATTTGCAGAAACCCCCGGCGCCGTTCGCGCGCGTCGCGGCGCAGGCTCTCGAAAATATCCGGCCGCATTTGCATCAAATGGCCAGCGCACTGGCAAAATCGACAACTTTGAAAGAAGACGAACTCTACGCGACGACCGATCGCGCGTCGGACGCGCTCGAGAAATATCGGATCTTCTTGCAGCAATCGATCCCATCGCTTCCGAACGAGACCGCTCTTGGGCGCGACGCGTATGTTTTCTTTCTCAAGAAAGTCGCGCTCATGCCGTACTCGCCAGAGGAGCTGCTTGCCATGGGACGTCAGGAATGGAGCCGCGCGGTTGCGTTCGAAGCTTACGAAGCGAATCGAAACAAAAAAGTGCCACCGCTGAAAATCGCGGACAACATCGATAACTGGATCAAAGACGCGGCCGCGAAAGAACTCCAGGTTCGGGAATTTCTCGAGAGCAACGATATTTTGACCGTTCCCGATTGGGTTCAGCATTACACGCTGCGTTCGACGCCGGAATATTTGCGCGCTGTCGGTTTCAGCGAGACGGACGATTTCACATCACCGTCGCGCTTGAATGAAAACTGTATTCGCTATGTGCCCGAACCATCACAGAATCTCGGTTATTTCTGGCGCGCCACTGCGATGGATCCGCGACCGATTTGCGTGCACGAAGGAATTCCCGGTCACTACTTTCAGCTTTGCCTTTCCTGGAAACACGAGAATCCGATTCGCCGGCATTACTACGATTCCGGCGCCAACGAAGGCATCGGCTTTTACGCCGAGGAAATGATGTTGCAGGCGGGATTGTTTGATGACAGTCCGCACACGCGCGAGATCATTTACAATTTCATGCGATTGCGCGCGCTGCGTGTGGAAGTCGATGTGAAGCTCGCGCTCGGCCAGTTCAAGCTGAACGAAGCGGCAAAGTATCTGCATGACAAGGTTCCGATGGACGACCAGACGGCGCGGCAGGAAGCAATCGCGTTCGCGACCGGTCCGGGTCAGGCCATCAGTTATCAGATCGGCAAACTCCAGATCGTAAAATTTCTGGCCGACGCGCGCATGAAACAGAGCGATCGGTTCAGTCTGCGCGCATTCCACGATTTCGTTTGGAAAAACGGCAACATCCCGGTTTCACTCCAACGTTGGGAATATTTGGGCGATGCGAGTGAAGTGCCAAAGTAAATTCGCGGCCTACCGGAATCGTCGTCGGGAGATCTCCTCTTTGATGTCTTCAAGTGCTTCCTCACGCTGATCACGAATCGTTTTGATGTAGAAGATCGTGCCAACGATGCCGAGGGCGGTGGCGCCGAGGAAATTGACGTTTGGATTTACGTTCCAAAGGTAGGCGCCGAAAATCGCCCCGACGCTGACGACCAAATCACGTACTAAATAATAGGCGCCGACCATTTGCCCGCACCGAGCCGGTTCGCAATAACCAATGATGAGGGCCTTGCGAGAGGTGTCGCCGAATTCCTTGAACCCGCGAATCGCGAACGCGATCAGCAGCGCCGGGAAGGTGCGCGAGACCATCAGACTGATTGGGAAAAGCGTAAACATGATGAAGGTCAAGATGACGAACGGCTCCCGGCCATATCTGTCGGCGTAATGCGATGCCGGAATGATGCACAGAGTCGCCGCGAGCATTTCGACCGTTGTGAGCACGCCCACTTGTTTTGCGCTCACGCCGATGTAGTCCATCGCGAAGATCACGACCCAGGCGTAGGGAATGCGCTCGCAAAATCGAATCAGGATGTCGCTCAAGAGGAGCCGCCGCATCGGCGAATTGAACTCGC
>QHOI01000108.1 GCA_003218705.1 Verrucomicrobiota bacterium
GATGGAGTTGGAGTTGGCGTGGAAGTCGAGGCGATATAAGACACTTGATTCGACGGGGCACTTTCAACGGCAGCGGCGTTGTAAGCGGTTACGACAAAGAAGTAGGTGTTTCCGTTAGCTAAATTTGACACTGATACAGCGAGCGCGTTTCCAACCTCCGTGGTTTGGGTATACACCCCACTTGTAGTTCCAGAATATAAGCGGTAACCAACGACATTTGGATCGGAATCGGCATCCCAAGCCAGAGTCACACTCCCGGCGACGACGCGTGTTATGGAGGCCAGCCAAGTGAGCGCAAAAATGCAGGGGTATACGAGTCCAACGAAGCGGCAAACGCGCATAATATGACAACTATGGTTAAGCCAGATATTTATAGCAGACCGCGTGCCCGCCTCCCTCAAGAAAGCCGCTTAAGCCGTGCCAAAATCCAGGGCTCTGATGCCTCGGCGGGACAGGTCTTGAGAAATCAGGCCGAAAGGAATTTTAACAGCCAGGCTGAGCGCGTATGAATTTGAATCCCACGCTTGCCTGCGTCACCGCAGCGTTCACCGCGGCGTTAGCTTTAGCTGTGCTCGTTCGCAAGCGGCATTCTGCGGCGAGCTGGTCCTTCACGGGCGGGATGGTCCTGTTGGCGGTTGAAACTCTATTTAACGGGTTCAGTTTCAACGAATTAGCACCTAAAAACGTGGGCTTCTTGCAAGGCGCTGCTTTTGTCACCAGGTCTTTCTTGCCCGGGGTATGGTTGTTTTTCAGTCTGACTTATTCGAGAGGTAATTCTCGCGAATCTCTCGCCAGATGGCGGTTTATTTTGCTGGCGGCTTTCGTGCTGCCCGTCGCCCTGGCGGTGGCATTCCGTGGAGAATTGGTTCAGGTCCTCCCCTTCCCCGAACCGGGCGACGGATTTTGGTTTCGTCTCGGGGGGCAACCCGCCAAAGCGTTAAATGTCCTTTGCCTGGTCGCGACGGTGCTCATTTTAATGAATCTGGAAAGAACGTTCCGTTCGGCCGTCGGGACTACGCGGTGGCGGATTAAGTTCTTCGTTCTTGGGCTGGCTGTGATCTTCGGGGCGAGATTCTATGCGCGCAGCCAGGCTTTAGTCTTTTCCGGTTACGATCTTGCCCTGACGAACATTGAGACGGTGGCGCTTTTGCTCGGATGCGTATTGATGGCGGCGGCTTACTTCCGAAGTGGTTTTATCGAAATCGACGTTTACCCGTCGCGCGCCGTTTTGCACACCTCGGTGACGGTACTACTGGCGGGGATATACCTGTTCTTTGTCGGAGTTCTTGCCCAGATTGTGGTGCATTTTGGCGGAGCGGGAAGCTTTCCGCTCGAAGCCTTTCTGGTGTTACTCGGCCTGGTTATTTTGGCCGTGCTCCTCCTCTCCAACCGAGTCCGGCAAAGTATACAGCTTTTTATCAGCCGCCATTTCGCAAGGCCCCAGCATGATTTTCGGCAAATCTGGACGCGCTTTACCGCGAGCATGTCCTCCGTTCTTGATGAAGGCGATCTTTGTGTAGCGGCGGGAAGGTTGATCTCAGAAACCTTCAACGCTTTATCCGTTTCGATTTGGCTCTTGGACAGTCAATACGAGCGGCTCGTTCGGGCAAGCTCGACGCTTCATTCAGAGCAGGAGCAGGCAGGCGATTCGACTCGAGAGGTAGCAGCGAAAGAGTGGAACTCAATTAGTCTCAACAAGCTTTCGCGACCGTTCGAGCTCGAGAGAGCAAAGGAAAAATGGACAGAGAATCTCAAAGAGATAAGCGCAGGCCGGTTTCGCACCGGCGGCAACCGTATCTGTGTTCCGTTGCTCGCCGGGGAACACCGGCTTGGGGTCATTATTCTGGCGGACCGTGTTAGCGGGATTCGATACACCGGGGAAGAAATGGACTTGCTGAAATGTATTGGCGACCAGGTTGGGGTAAGCTTGCTGAACCTTCGACTTACCAAAAAGATTATGCTCGGAAAGGAGCTGGAAGCGTTTCAAACCATGTCCGCATTTTTCATCCATGATCTGAAGAATACGGCATCAACGCTGAGTCTTATGTTGCAAAATCTACCGATCCACTTTGACGACCCCGCTTTCCGAAAGGACGCGTTGCGTAGTATCGGCGGTACGGTGGACCGAATTAACGATCTCATCAGCAGTCTGAGCGCCTTCCGCCACGAGCTCCATCTCAACCCGACTGAGCTGGATCTTAATCTGCTCGTAACTGAAATCCTCAAGAGCCTGGATTGCGCCGGGGACGCCGAGTTGGTAACGAAACTTGATCCACTTCCCAAAATGGTTGGTGATCGCGAGCAACTGCGAAGTATGGTAACTAATTTACTTTTGAATGCCCGAGATGCTGTTGGCGGCGCCGGGAGGATTATGGTGGAGACAAGACAGAGGAACGGGTGGGTGACTTTATCGATCGCAGATAATGGATGCGGGATGACCCCGGCGTTTGTAAAGAATTCGCTTTTTCGTCCATTTTCTACGACGAAGAAAAAGGGACTGGGCATTGGTATGTTCCATGCGAAAATGATTGTTGAGGCGCATCGCGGCAATATTCAGGTTAAGAGCGAGCTCGGATCTGGTACAACTTTTGAGGTAATGTTACCTTTGAAATCTCCCGCGGAATGAAGCCCACGTTGCTCATCGTCGATGATGACCAGGGGATTCGAACCCAAATGAAATGGGCGCTTGATCCGGACTACGAGATCGTTTCGGCGGAGGATCGACCCGGAGCGATCGAATCGTTCAAAGCCGCCCATCCTGCGGTTACGCTGCTTGATCTGGGTTTGCCGCCCCGGCCTAACGAAAGCGAGGAAGGACTGGCAGCGCTTGCGGATCTACTCGCGATTGACCGGGCTGCTAAAATCATCGTTATCTCCGGCCAAAGCGAAAAGAAGAACGCCATCCAGGCTGTCGGGGCCGGAGCCTACGATTTCTTATGCAAGCCTATAGATGTTGACGAGCTGAAGCTACTCCTTCGCAGGTGCGTCTATGTATCGGATCTGGAAAAAGGATACCGTGAGATGCAGCAGAAATTGCGCGCGGATATTTTCGAAAACATGCTCGGGACCAGCTCGCAAATGCAAGGCGTGTTCGCCTTCATTCGCAAAGTGGCGACCACGAGCGCGCCGGTCCTGTTGCTCGGAGAAAGCGGTACCGGAAAGGAGATGGCTGCTTCAGCGATCCATCGGTGCAGTTCGCGAAAAAACGGTGCATTTATCGCTATCAATTGCAACTCGATTCCAGAGAACCTGCTGGAGAGCGAGCTGTTCGGCCATGAAAAGGGTGCGTTTACCGGCGCTCACATCCAGCGCAAAGGCCTCATCGAAAATTCCGCCGAAGGCACATTATTTCTGGACGAGATCGGTGAACTGCCGCCTCAGATCCAAGTCAAGCTCTTGCGCTTTCTTCAAGACCAGCGGTTTCAACGTGTCGGCGGCAGACAGGAGATCCAGATTGACACACGTATTGTCGCCGCAACGAATGCTGACCTGAAAGATGCCGTGGCAAAAGGGAAGTTCCGCGAAGATTTGTATTTTCGGCTCGCTGTCGTCGTAATCAAATTGCCGCCTCTTCGGGAGCGCGGTCAAGATGTCGAACTGCTCGCGCGCGAGTTCTTGCAGCAGTTCGCGGTGCAATGCGATAAAGGAAACTTGGCTTTCGCTCCCGACGCGCTTAATGCAATCAGACGCCATACTTGGCCGGGAAATGTCCGTGAGCTTCAGAACCGGGTGAAGCGCGCAACCATCATGGCAGAG
>QHOI01000167.1 GCA_003218705.1 Verrucomicrobiota bacterium
CCACGATCGCGAACATCCGCCAACACCATGAACCGCGCTCGGGCTGCATTTTCCCGTTTACGAACTGGCCTCCGAGCGTTTGAGTAAGACGGTGAAACAGGCGACAAAGATTTTCGGCACCGACGGCGTGCGCGGTGTCGCCAACGTGGAGCCGGTAACGGCCGAGACCGCTCTCAAACTGGGTCGGGCCGCCGCGCATGTTTTTACCCAATTAAATCCGCGCACACTTCCGGAAGGCGCGCGCCCAAAGATCGTGCTCGGCAAAGACACTCGCCTATCCGGTTACATGCTCGAGAACGCGCTCGTCGCCGGAATCACTTCGCTCGGAGTCGATGTTCTCATCATCGGTCCACTACCAACTCCGGGCGTGGCTTATATTACCCGCTCGCTCCGCGCCGATGCCGGCATTGTTCTTTCCGCCTCGCACAACCCTTACGAAGACAACGGCATCAAATTTTTCCGGCACGACGGCTACAAACTCGACGATCAAGTCGAAGCACAAATCGAGGACTTGGTTTTCAGCGGTAAGATCGACAACATCCGGCCGACCGCCGGAAAAATTGGACGCGCCGCGCGTATTGATGACGCGCTTGGCCGTTATGTCGAATTCGCGAAGGCAAGTTTTCCGCGAAAAATGTCGCTCGAAGAATTGCGCATCGCCGTCGATGTCGCGAACGGCGCCGCTTACAAATCAACTCCCTGCATTTTGCGCGAGCTCGGGGCCGACGTCGCGATCGCGCACAACGAGCCGAACGGGATGAACATCAACGACGGATGCGGCAGCACGCATCCGGACGAAATTCAGCGCATCGTGAAATTGGCTGACGCCGATGTCGGTATCACGCATGATGGCGACGCCGACCGGGTTCTGCTTTGCGACGAAAACGGCGAGATCGTTGACGGTGATGAAATTCTTGCAATCGCGGCGCTCGATCTTTTGAAATCGAATCAACTCCGCGACAACGCCCTGGTCGCCACCGTAATGAGTAATTTCGGCCTGGACGAAACGCTCGCGGCCAGCGGTGGCAAAATTATTCGCACCAAAGTGGGCGATCGCTACGTGATTGAAGAAATGGTTTCGCGAAATCTCAATCTCGGTGGCGAACAGAGCGGGCACATTATCTTCCGCGATTTCACAACTACCGGTGACGGCATTATTAGCGCGCTCCAAATTTTGCGAATCATGCATACGACCGGTCAGCCGCTGAGCAAATTGAAAAAGTGTCTCCAGAAATATCCGCAGGCGCAGCGCAACCTTATCGTGAAATCGAAGCCGCCGATCGAAGAACTGCGCGAAGTGGTTAAACTGCGCGAGGAAGTCGAGCGCGAGCTGGCCGGGAAAGGCCGCGTCCTCCTGCGTTATTCCGGCACCGAATCAAAAATTCGCCTTTTGATCGAGGGCCGTGAGCTCGATAAGATCGACAAACAGGCCAATCGCATCGCGGACGCAATTCAAAGCGCGATCGGCGCAAACTAGAAAATATGAATCTGGCCCGCATCATCGAAGCGCTTCTCTTCAGCGCGCAAAAACCGTTGTCGACCAAGATGATTGCCGAGGGTCTACGCCAGGCTGGGGCGGAAGACGAGTTTTCGCCGAACCAGTTCGCAAACGTCCGGCAAGCGGAAGTCGCCGCTGCAATTGAGCAGTTAAAAGTCGAGTACATTCAACATGAGCACGGCTTTCAGCTCGTTGAAAAAGCCGACGGTTGGCAGCTGGCCAGTGACCCGAAATACGCCCAGTGGGTTCGCGGACTATTCCCAGCGCCGAAGCCGGCGCGTTTGAGTTCGCCCGCGCTTGAGACGCTTGCGATCATCGCTTATCGCCAGCCAATCACACGCGCAGATGTCGAAGCAGTGCGCGGCGTCACTATCGATGGCGTTTTGCAAACCTTGATGGAACGCGGCCTCGTCAAAATTTCAGGGCGCGCCGAAATTCCGGGCCGTCCCTTGCTTTACGAAACGACGGAATTTTTTCTCGATCATTTCGGTCTGCGCAATCTCGATGAATTACCGAACGTCGAGGAATTGCGGACCCGTCATCTGCCGGTGAGCCCGCGTCCACCGGCAACTGTAGCTGGCGACGCTGTCGCCGGTCCGGCATCCCCCACGACCTCGGCGCCGGAATGACGGCGCGCGCTGTCGCGTTGTCGATCGTGGCGTCGCTTACAACATCGATATCGTCCTTTGCCGACATTCAACCAGACAATTGCGCACGCGCCGCTAACTATTCCGAAAACAAACGCGGCTTTTCCATGCTCGTCATCCAAAACGGACGGACCGTTTTCGAACATTACGCCAATGGCGGTTCGGCGGACTCGCGCTGTAAAATCTTCAGCGGCACAAAAAGTTTCTGGGGGATCGCCGCGCTCTGCGCTGCCCGCGACGGTTTGATCAAGCTCGATGAGCACGTCGCCGATACCATCGGCGAATGGAAAAACGATCCGCAGAAATCGGAGATCACGATTCGCCAGCTGTTAAATCAAACCGATGGAACCGAGCCGGCGCCGCATCTTCACAGTGAATCGATTCGCGATCGAAATACGGCGGCCATTCAATTGCCGCTCGTTGCTGCTCCGGGATCGGCGTTCGCTTACGGCCCGAGTCACCTCCAGATTTTCGCCGAGGTCTTACGGCGAAAACTGAATGGGCGGTCGACGATCTCGTATTTGGATCAAAATGTTCTTTCGCCGCTCGGCCTAACGAGTCTCAACTTTAAAAAAGACGGACGCGGTAATCCGCTCCCAGCCACCGGATTTGAACTGAGCGCGCGGGAGTGGGCACGGCTCGGAGAATTGGTGCTTGGCCATGGCAATTATCAGGGAAAGCAAATTGTTCCCGCGAACTTGCTCGGTCAGGCATTCGTCGGATCCGGGGTGAACCCTTCTTATGGCCTGACCTTCTGGTTGAATCGACCAGCCCCAAACGCGCGCGAAATCGACATCGAGAAGGAACTCGACCTCAAATGGCAGCTGGCACATTGGATTGGCATCTGCATTTGCCGGGCGGCGCCGCCCGACATGGTCGTCGGGCTTGGCTCAAACTATGAGCGCTTATTTATTATTCCATCGCTGAACGTGATCATTGTCCGACAGGGCTGGAGCGCGAAATTTTCGGACGCCTATTTTTTGCGCCTCGCCCTTGGCCGATAGCAGGTTTGACTTGGCGAGCGCTTTCCTAAACGATTGCTGACACTTACATTGTCGATCTTATGAACAAATTTGCGATCGGTTGCGGCGGATTGCTTGTCATCATCCTTTTTATCGTTTTCGTCATTGGGTTGTTTTTCTGGGGCACCTACAACCGGCTGGTCACGCTCGACCAAAACGTGAACAAGAAATGGGGGGACGTGCAGACGGTCTATCAGCGGCGCGCCGATTTGATTCCTAACCTCGTAAACACAGTTCAAGGCGCAGCCAACTTCGAGAAATCGACAATTGTCGAGGTGACCAATGCGCGGGCGAGCGTCGGACGGGTGCAGCTCGATCCGAGTAAAGCGCCGACGGATGCCAAGCAGCTGGAAGAATTCCAAGCGGCGCAGGGCCAATTGAGCAATGCGCTCTCGCGTTTGCTCGTCGTGGTCGAACGTTATCCTGAGTTGAAGTCGAACCAGAATTTTCTCGGACTCCAGGCGCAACTCGAAGGCACGGAAAACCGAATCTCGGTCGAAAGAAATAATTTCAACGGCACGGTGCAAGACTTCAATACCGCCGTGCGCCGTTTCCCGACCAACCTGATCGCGGGGATGTTTGGGTTTCCTCCGCGTCCATTCTTCGCCGCCCAACCAGGCGCGGAAAAGGCGCCAACGGTGAATTTCAATTTCGGTTCGCCCGCGCCGGCCGCCTCGCCGGCGGTAAGCGCGACGCCGTAACGTGATTGTCGATCTTGCATGAAAGATCGACAACCAATTCTCGCGTGAAACGAATCGCGTTCTGTCTCGCGGCGTTTGTCGCGATCCATTCGCAAGCGACGGAAGTCATTCCGCCGAAACCAGCGGCTTACTTCAACGATTATGCCGGAGTGGTTGCAAAAGACGCCGCGCTCCGTTTCAACGAACAGCTTGCCCAATTCGAACGCGAAACTTCCAACCAGGTCGTGGTCGCGGTCTTTCCCAAAATGCAGAGTGACTCGGAGATTGCGGATTACACGCAACGCGTCGCCCAAGCGTGGGGTGTTGGACAAAAAGGACAGCGCAACGGCGTTGTGCTCTTCGTCTTCACGCTAGACCGGAAGATGTTCATTCAGGCAGGTTACGGTCTGGAAGGCGCGCTCCCGGATTTGACCGCGTTCGATATCACCGAATACCGGATCAAACCGCATTTTCGGAACAATGATTACGAAGGCGGATTGGCCGAGGGGATCGATTCAATCTTCAAAGCGATTCGCGGCGAATACAAAGGAACTGGAAAGACAGTGAGGGAGCGGCACGGAGGCGAGGGAAGTAGTTTCCCCGGCAACCTCATTCTATTTCTCTTCTTCGCGATTTTTCTCTTCTTCATCTCGCGCCTGAAACCGCGACATGGCTACCACTACAGCAGCTCCGGCGCGGGGTGGGCCTGGGCTCTTGGCTCCAGCGGTGGCGGCGGTTGGTCATCCGGCGGCGGAGGTGGTGGAGGATTTAGCGGATTTAGCGGCGGCGGCGGAAGTTTCGGCGGGGGCGGCGCGGGCTCGAGCTGGTAACGATGCGAACCAAAGAATTTCTGAGCAAGCTCGAGCACGATCGGATCGTCGCCGCAATCCGCGATGCGGAATCGAAAACGTCTGGCCAGATTCGCGTTTTCATTCAGCGCGGCAAGTTGGAGGTCGATCCGTTGATTGCCGCGCAGAAAAAATTTCACCGGCTTGAAATGCATAAAACGTCCGATCGAAATGCCATTCTGATTTTCGTCGCGCCGCGCGCGCACAAGTTCGCAGTCGTCGGCGACAAAGGCATTCATGAAAAATGCGGCGAATCATTTTGGCAAAGATTGGTCGATGGGATGCGCGAACATTTCCAGAACGAGAAATTCAGCCACGCGCTGGTCGAGGCGATCGAGGAGGCGGGCAAAGCACTGGCTGCACATTTTCCGAGAAGAACGACATCCTCGAATCAGCTACCGGACAATGTGTTTGAGACGTAATTCTATGGCGCTAATTCGCTCCGGACCTTGTAAATGACGACGTCATCTTCGGCAAATTCCTTGGACAGAAAAGAGTAGGATTCGCGATCGAATTGATTGTGCCGAAGGCATCCGCGCATCGCGCGACCGTGGCGAGTATTCGAAAGCACGCACTCGGCTTTCGGGTTGATTCGATTAAAACCGGCTTTGAGTGCGCGGCCAACTCCACAAGGCGGCCTTCGTTTGACCAAAATGACTTTGGCGTTTCGTTTGCTCCAGGTTTCCACAATTTCTGCCGTCCTGTCTCTTGAAGCATCGTCCACTACGATGATCTCGAGGATCTCCTGGTCGTAGTTTGCCAGCAGCCCTTCCAGCATCCGGCCGATTGCCTGTTCTTCGTTGTGCGCGATCAAAATGACGGAAACCGCCTTCATTTGACTGAAACCTCAGCGGAAATATGGCAATAATCCTAGCAAAATGGACGCTTGCAAAATCTGTGGTTCGTTGTTTATTCCACGCTCCGCCGCGAGTTTTGTAATTACGCCGTTGGTCCCTGGGTCTCCGTCGCTGGACGTGAAACCGCACTCGCCAGGGGAAACCCGGCAATCCGAAAGGAATTTAGCGATTTAGAGATTTATGATCGGGAGATTTGTCTCGGCAAGTCACTAAATCATTCACTCGTTAAATCGTTGATTATTTAATTATGCCAGTCCGTTACGGTCGTTTTGAAATGCCGAAGACTCTCAGCAAAGATGAGAGCACAGCCACAGACACTTACGCCAAGTTCACCGCCGAGCCATTTGAGGCCGGTTATGGGCACACCGTTGGAAATTCTCTCCGGCGCGTGCTGCTTTCGTCGCTCGAAGGCGCCGCCATTACCGCGGTAAAAATCACCGGCGCGCAACACGAGTTCGCCACGCTTCCGGGCGTGGTTGAGGACGTGACCGACATCGTGCTCAACCTCAAGAGGGTGAAATTCAAAGCCGAAGATCACGAGCCGAAAAAACTTTCACTGAGCGTGAACAAGGAAGGCGAAGTCACCGCCGGCGACATTCAGGAAGTGGCCGGCTACGAAGTGCTCAATCCGAAACTGGTGATTTGCACACTCGACAAGAAACACAAATTTGATGCCGAGCTCGAAGTCCGCGTCGGACGCGGATTCGCTACTGGCGAAGAAAACAAACGCGCCGATCAACCGATCGGCCTGATTCCGATCGATTCGATTTTCTCACCGGTCACGCGTGTGAAATATGCGGTCGAGAACACCCGTGTCGGTCAGCGCACCGATTACGACAAGCTCATTTTGGAAGTTTGGACCGACGGAAGACTGACTCCGGACGACGCGCTACTCCAGGCCTCCGCGATTCTGCGTCATCACCTCGACGTCTTCGTTAACTTCAACGAAGAAGTGATCGAGTTCGACGAAACGCCGGCCGGTGTAAGCGAGGAGAACATGAAGCTGAAGAAACTGCTCAACATGAGCGTGAACGAAATTGAGCTCAGCGTCCGTGCGGCCAACTGCTTGAACAACGCCAACATTACCACCGTTGGTCAGCTCGCGCAGAAGACTGAGAGCGAAATGCTCAAGTATCGCAACTTCGGCAAGAAATCGCTCAACGAGATCAAAGACAAACTGCAACAGCTCGGCCTGAGTCTTGGTATGAAATTCGAGACGGGTTTGGTCGAACCGGTTGCGGGACCCGATGGCGCCGCTTCTGCAAACGGCGCAGCTGTCGTGGCGACCGAACGCAAGTAATTCGATCAGGGCAAACCGATGAGACATCAGAAAAAGACGGTGCGGCTCGGCCGCAAAGCGGAGCATCGCAAAGCGCTGCTCGCGAATCAGGTTTGCAATTTGATCGAGCACCAGCGGATCAAAACCACGCTGGCAAAAGCGAAAGCGGTTCGCCCAATCGCCGAAAAAATGGTTACGCTCGGCAAGAACGGCTCGCTTCACGCGCGGCGAACGGCTTTTTCGACCTTGCGGCACAAAGACGCGGTTAAAAAATTATTTGACGAAATCGCGCCGCGGTCCACCGAGCGCAACGGCGGTTACACCCGCATCGTGCGCCTCGGCCAGCGCAAGAGCGATTCCGCTTCGATGGCATTCATCGAGTGGGTTGATGCCGCTGTAGTGGTTGAAGAAAAGCCGGCAGAGGAAAAGAAGGCGAAACGGAAAGAGCCAGAAGCGAAACGCGAAGAGCCGAAGCCAAAAGAAAAAGAAGCGCCTGCCGCCGAAGAGCCGACGAAAAAGCGGCGCTGGTTCAGCCGAAAATCCGGCGAAGCTGAAAAATAATTATCAACTCCGAACGGCGCGGCAAATTCCCTCCAGCGTTTCGCGCAAACCGTAACGAATTTTCCAGCCAGGATAGTGAGACTGGAACTTTCGCACATCGCTGATCCACCAGATGTGATCGCCCCGGCGGTTAGCTTCTTCGTAGCGCCAGTTTAATCGCCGGCCGCTGATCTCTTCACACAATTCGATCGCTTCCAGAATGGAGCAATTACTAGAACGACCGCCGCCAATATTGTAGACCTCGCCCGGGCGCGGCGCCCGAATGAATTCGGCGCAGGCCTCAACCAGATCGGAGCTGTGAATGTTATCGCGCACCTGTTTGCCTTTGTAGCCGAAGACGCGATAAGGGCGACCCGTCACCGTGCAAATCATCAGATAAGAGAGAAATCCGTGCAGTTCCGTGCCGGCATGGGCCGAGCCGGTCAGACAACCGCCGCGAAAGGCCACCGTCGGCATGTCAAAATAGCGACCGTACTCCTGGACAAGCAGATCGGCGGCAGCTTTCGAAACTCCGAAGAGCGAATGCTGTGTGCAATCGATGCTCATCGATTCGGGAATGCCAGGCTCGTAATCGTGGCCGGCTTCGATTTCCCACCGCTTTGGCAACTCGCGCAGTGGGAGATGGTTTGGTCGGTCGCCGTAGACCTTGTTCGTCGAGATAAAGACAAACGGCGCTTCTGGACAAAAATTTCTTGTAGCCTCCAGCAAATTGAGTGTGCCGTTGGCGTTGACGGAGAAGTCGGTTTGTGGATCCCGGCCCGCCCAGTCATGCGAGGGCTGCGAGGCCGTGTGGACCACGGACGCGATACGACCTCGATGCTGCTTGAATAGCTCGTTAACCGCGTTCGTGTCGCGAATGTCGAATTCGTGGTGCTTATAGCCGCGGACACTCGCGACCAGATCGTCACGCGTTTTTTTTGTGGAAGCTTCGGCGCCGAAGAAGCGGGCCCGCATGTCATTGTCGATCCCGACAACATCCATGCCTTCCTGCGAAAACCGCCGGACCGTCTCCGAACCAATCAAACCGGCCGATCCGGTCACGATAATCGTCCGCACAGGCTCGATGGTTAGCGGGAATTTTCCGGCTGACGAGAATTTATCTCAGGGGGGCCAGGCGCCATTTCACTTCTTCGCCAAGGATCTCGAGCCAAGCGACACTCGAGGGCGACCCCTGATTGGGACGTGTCACGCATCCTGGATTCAAGAACAAAACGCCGCCTCGCTTTTCGTTTCGCGGCACGTGGGTATGACCGTGCAAGACAACATCGACCTCACCCGGCGGAACATCAGGCGGAATATGTTGGAGCCGAAATTTCAATCCACCACGCTTAAGATCGACGAACAGGGGCCATTCCGAATTCCAATCGCAATTCCCGCGCACCACAGTGACTCGCGGGCCGATTGCGCGCAGGTCATCGAGGATCGTTGGTTCGCAGACGTCGCCCAAATGCCAGATCTCGTCCGCATCCGCCGCGAGATCGAGAATTTTCTTCGGCAACTTGTTATGCGTGTCGGCGAGAACAAGAATTCGAAGAATACGAGCCATCTATCTCTCAACAAAGCAGGAACACCGGAAGGGAAAAATCATTTCTAATCATTCCTGTGCGCCTGCTTCACTGAGAAATATTCTCGTCGTGATCCTTTGCGTCCTTTGTCTGAGGCATTAACCTTTAGTTGTGTCGTTTAATAATTTCGAACTTTCGCCGGAAGTCGTGCGCGGCACCCAGGCGATGGGCTTTACTGAGCCGACGCCGATCCAGCTCCGTGCCTTCCCTATCATCCTCGCAGGCAAAGACTTAATCGGAACGGCCCAGACCGGCACCGGCAAGACCGCGGCGTTTGCGCTGCCAATTCTGACCCTCCTCGCAAAACACGGCGCGTTTCGCTGCCTCGTGCTCGAACCGACGCGCGAGCTGGCCGCGCAAGTCGAAACCGCGTTTCGCGATTACGGCCGGTTCACTGATTTGAGGGCAACCGTCATCCATGGCGGCGTTGGTTATGGAAAACAGCGCGAAGACCTGAAACGTGGTGTCGATATTGTCGTCGCCACCCCCGGCCGCCTGCTCGATCATCTCGAACAAAAGACTCTTCATTTTCGCGATGTAAACATTCTCGTGCTCGATGAGGTCGATCGCATGCTCGACATGGGTTTTCTGCCGGATGTCCGCCGCATCGTCGAAAAGATTTCAACGGATCGGCAAACGCTTCTTTTTTCGGCAACGTTGCCGCCGGAGATCGAGCGCCTCGCCGCGTGGGTCTTGCGCGATCCTGAGTTGGTTGAAATCGGTGTGCGCCGTTCCCCGGCCGAAACCGTGACCCACGCCGTTTATCCGGTCGCGGCTGAACAAAAGTTCGACCTCCTGATGGCGCTGCTCGAACGGACCAACTTCGATAGCGCGCTCATTTTTTCCCGGACCAAACACGGTGCCGATCGAATCGCCCACAAATTGAAACAGGGAAACCATTCCGTCGCCGTTTTGCATTCCAACCGCACCCAACGCGAACGGATCGAGGCCCTCGAAGGATTTAAGAGTGGTAAATATGAAGTGATGGTCGCGACCGACATCGCGGCACGCGGACTCGACATCGCCGGCGTCAGTCACGTTATCAATTACGACGTGCCGGAGCACGCCGAAGATTACGTCCACCGCATCGGCCGGACTGGCCGCGCCCAAAATGTCGGCGATGCATTCACCCTCATGAACGGCGAGGAAGTAGCGGCGTTGCAGGCGATCGAACGTTTCATCGGTCGAAAAATTCCTCGCCTCAAACTCGAGAACTTTCCGTATCTCTACACCGTGCTCTTCGAACCGGAATCAGCTACCGGTGGCCGACGAGCGATCGGCGGTGGCCGCTCGCATCGCGGTTATTCTTACGGACGAAGACGGAGGTAGATCGACAGTGTTTTCTTCCGCGCGGGAGACCAGTTAGAGTGCGGACATGGTAACAATCGAGACAATCAAGAACGGTCCTTACATCGTGAAGGGCGAAGTGGAATTGATCGACGCCGACGGAAACAAGTTTCCCGTGGAAAAACGAATGGCGCTTTGCCGTTGCGGTGCCTCGACGGAAAAACCGTTTTGCGACGGCACCCATTCCAAGATCGGCTTTCAAGCCGCCGAGAAAGCCGTTCCGGAATCAAAAGAATGAAAGTTTTTCTCTTCCTTTTCACTTTGCTTGTCGCCATTGCGGCCCGCGGCGAAAAGCTCGCGTTGGATGGCGCAACCCTCGTCTATCCAGACCGCAATGAAGTTCGGTATCCTCATACCAACACGACCATCGTCATCAATGGAGATCGGATTGAGCGGATTGGTCCGAAAATCCTGGAAAAGGGGACTCGTGTAATCGATTGCAAGGGCAAAATCATTTTGCCGGGATACATCGACACGCACATTCACTTCTTTCAATCGGCCGATCTGTTCACGCGGCCGGATGGCGCCGATCTAAACAGCGTCCGCCCCTACAAAGATGAAATCGCGTGGATAAAATCTCATCTCAACGATGTCTTCGCGCGCTACATTCGTTGTGGCATTACGAGCGTGGTCGATGTCGGCGGGCCGTTTTGGAATTTCGAAGTGCGGAAAACTGCGAACGCGACCGCAAAAGCCCCGCGCGTCGCAGTGGCCGGGCCGTTAATTTCGAGCGTTTCCCGCGAGAAACTCGATCTGGGCGATCCGCCGATTGTGAAAATCGACAGTCCGGATCAAGCGCGCGAGTTCGTGGGAAAACTGGCCGCGCAAAATCCCGACCTGGTCAAGATCTGGTACATCGTCGACAAAGATCATCCCGTCGATGGGTTTCGGCCGATCATTCGCGCGACGGTTGAAGAAAGTCACGCGCACAAGATTCGGGTCGCGGTGCACGCGACCGAATTGGAGACCGCGCGCGCGGCAGTTGAAGAAGGCGCGGACATTCTTGTCCACAGCGTGGTCGATAAACCGGTGGACGACGCGTTCGTGAAGCTCTTGAAAGATCGACATATCATTTTGTGTCCGACCCTGGTCGTGTTCGAGCGCTACGGCCGGACTTTTTCGCACCAACTAAATCTCACGCGGGAAGAGAAAGCGTGGGGCAACCCGGAAGTGATCGCGTCGCTCGACGTCAGGACGATTCCTTCGGATAAATTGCCCGACCGGATCAAGAGTGCGCTGGCAAAGCCGGACGAGGCGCTGGATCGCATCAAAAAGACCTACGAAGTCGCGTTGCCGAATTTGAAGAAACTGGAGGACGCGGGAATCACAATTGCGGCCGGAACCGACGCCGGGAACATCGGGACGATCCATGGGCCCGCTTTGTTTCGCGAGTTTCAACTGATGAAAGAAGCCGGCCTGACGAACATGCAAATTTTGCAAAGCGCGACCGTGAACGCGGCGAAGCTTTTCGGTGGCGACACGGGCGCGCACATCGGCAAGATCGACAATGGTTATTTCGCCGACCTGGTGATCTTGAAATCGAATCCGGTTGATGACATCGCAAACGCGTCGGACATCGACACCGTGATCAAAAACGGCGTTGTTTATCCGGCCGATTCGATTTTGCGCTAAGCAGAACCTCGAATCTCGCGGCGATTCTAGCGAATGCGACTGGTAGTCGGAACGTCTAAGTAACTATGAAACGAGAAGCCGCGACCATCGTCTTTCTTGCCGGGGCTGCGTTGTCGATCTTCGCGGCCGAACCTGTCCAGAACGCGGATTGGAAAGCAGTTAAACAAAGCAACGGCGTAGTGATTTACACCCGGCCACACGGAGGGTCGAACCTGAAAGAGTTCAAAGCGGTAGCCGAAATCGACGCAACGGCCGAGACGGTTCACAAGGTTATCGATGATGTCGAAGGTTATACGAGTTTCATGCCCTATACGGCGGAGTGTCGCGTCATCGAGCGAAAACGAGATTCCATTCTCACTTATCAGCGGGTCTCCCCAAAAATTGTGAGCGATCGCGATTACACGCTTCGCATTCGACAGGAATCGTGGCCGGTTGAAAATGGATTGGCTTATCTCAATCGCTGGGAGCCGGCCAACGAA
>QHOI01000168.1 GCA_003218705.1 Verrucomicrobiota bacterium
GGACGGACCTTTCGATCCGCCCCCTCCCTGCCTACGAGCTTCTCCTAGCTCTTGTCCTGGGAAATCAATGTCCTGATTGGTTTTGTGAGACCACTTCGTTGAGTTTGAAGATGGGCAGAAACATCGCGATCACGATACCGCCTACGATGAGACCCAGGAAAACGATCAACATCGGTTCAATCAAAGACGTCAGCGCGTCGAGCATCGCTTCGATTTCTTCGTCCCAGAAATCGGCCATTTTCTCGAGCATGGTGTCGATCTTGCCGGTCGCTTCACCCGCCGAGACCATTCGCAGGAGCATGGGCGGGAAAATCGATTTCTTCGACATCGCGACCGAGAGGTTGTCGCCTTTTTCGACATCTTCGCTCACAGATTTGATGCTGGTCTCGATGACGTGATTCCCGGCCGATCCGGCGACGATATCGAGCACTTCCAAAATCGGGACGCCGCTGCGGATAAGCTGGGCGAACGTGCGTGCGAAGCGCGACATGCAGATCTTGTGCACGAGCGGACCGAACACCGGCAGCTTCAGTTTCCAGCGATCGGCCAGTTGCTTGCCGCGCGTGGAACGCAGAAAGGTTCGGATCCCGAAAATCAGCGAACCAATTCCGACCACGAGAAAATACCACTCGCTCCGGACAAAATCGGAGACGTCGATCAGGAACTGGGTTGGAGCCGGGAGCTTGGCGCCGAAATCTTTGAAAATTTCACCAAAGATCGGCACGACGCGGACAATAAGAAATGTCGTGATCGTGAATGCGATGCAAACCACGATGACCGGATAGGTCATGGCCGATTTGACCTTTTTCCGCAGCCGGGCGCTGGCTTCGAGAAAACCGGCAAGGCGCTCCAAGATTTCCGCGAGCAAACCGCCGCTTTCGCCGGCTTTCACCATGCTTACAAAAAGTCGGTTGAAAACGCGGGGATGTTTCGCGATCGACTCGTGAAATGTTTCTCCGCCTTGCACGCGTGTGGTTACGTCACTGACCACGTGGCGCAGACTGCGCTGGCGTTTGGGATCGCACTGGTCGTAGAGAGCGGTCAATCCTTGAACCAGCGAAATGCCGGCATCGATCATGGTCGCGAGCTGGCGGGTAAAGAGGACAAGGTCCGTTTCTTTGACCGTCCAGATTTTTTTGCGGGATTTGCTGGCGACGGATTTCTTTTGGAGCGACAAAACCATCAGACCGCGGCTCATTAGGCTGGTGACGGCGTTGTCTTCGTTCAGGGCGTCTTGAATGCCGGAGACGATGCGGCCGGAGGCGTCTCGGGCTTGGTAGGCAAAGGTAATCATGTTATAATTTCTATAACTAGCAGAGCACCTATAGTGCCACCACCTTGCTAACCCCCCGGTTTCAGGCACTCTCCCACCGTGCTTCCGCCCGATTTTCATCATCTTTTGCCCGGCCTCTGGCTCTGGCAGGCCCATGATTCCTCCGTAAAAGCTGATCTCTTTTCTAGCGCAATCCTGACCGGCAGCGGCGTTTACATTGTCGATCCGATTGTCCTGGCCGATGACGAGTTGCGACAGCTTTCCGAGGCCGCACCGATAGCCGGAATTGTCGTTACCAACGCTAATCACGCCCGCGCCAGTTCGGCGTATTCGGACCGCTTTTCAGTCCCAATCTGGGCAAATCCTCGCAGCTTCCCCGATTTGAAACCGGCACGGTTCACTGAAGCAAAAGAGGCAACGCCGATCGCCGGCGAATTAGAGGTGATTGAAGTCGAAGGAGCTGTCGCGGGTGAAATTGCACTTTATCATGCGCCGAATGGCGGCACGCTGATCGTCGGTGACGCGTTGATTAATTTTGAGCCTTACGGCTTTACTTTGTTGCCGCGGAAATATTGCCTGAGCGAAAAACAGATGCGGAGTTCATTGCACCAACTTCTGGCGCGACCGGCCGAGCGGATGCTTTTCGCTCACGGCACGCCGATTCTTTCCGGGGCAAATGCGCGTTTGCGGCAATTGCTGGATGCCGATCTTTGATTCGTGATGCCTTCGCCAGATCGACATCGTCAGATCGAAGCGCCATCGGGCAATGCGCTCAGTCGTTTTCTGCGGTTGATCCGTTTCTCGCACACCATTTTTGCACTGCCATTTGCTCTCGGCGCACTCGTTGTGGCGGCGAACGGCCTGCCTTCAGCTCGAACACTGTTGCTTGTTCTTGTCTGCATGGTTTCTGCGCGCACCTCAGCAATGCTTTTCAATCGGTTCGTCGATTGGTCGCTCGATCAACGCAATCCCCGGACCGCTTCGCGACATCTGCTGCTATCGAAACCGGCCATCGGCGCGCTGCTCGTCCTCAGTTCGGCTCTGTTTCTGGCCGCCGCCGCTGCAATCAATCGGCTGACCTTTGTCCTCTCGCCGATTGCGCTCGCGATCGTTTTCTTTTATTCGTTGACCAAACGGTTCACGGCTGCGACCCATTTTTTTCTTGGGTTGGCGCTCGCCATTTCGCCGATTGGCGCCTGGATTGCTCAACGAGGAGAACTCGACCTGGCCCCGATTGTTTTGGCGATCGGAGTGATTTGCTGGGTCGCCGGATTCGATCTGATTTATGCGACCCAGGATTTTGAATTCGACCGGCGCGAAGGGATTCGTTCATTGGTCGTAACAATGGGGATCGCGCGCACCCTTCGGGTTGCACAGCTACTGCACGTGCTCATGCTCACGATGTTAATAGGTTTCGGTTTCGCGGCGAATCTTGGGCCCATCTATTTCCTTGCCATGCCGGTGGTGGCCGTCGCGCTCGTCTACGAGCACCGCAGTGCCCGATCACTGGATGTGGCCGGCATTAATCGCGCATTTTTCCAAAGCAATGCTTTCGTCAGCGCGGTGTTTTTGGTGGTCGTCTGTTTGGACCGACTGGTCTGAAAAATGCCAGTCCGGTCCGGTCGCCGCGGCGACACGGACTCGTCCTGTGGCGAGCTCGGACTTACATCGCGTTTAACTGGGCGACGCGTTTCTCGTGGCGACCGCCTTCAAACGGCGTTTCCAGCCAGATCCGCACGATTTTCAGCGCCAGATCTTCGGGGATCATGCGCTGACCAATTGAAAGCACATTCGCGTCGTTATGCTGGCGCGAGAGACGCGCGGTCTCTTCGTTCCAGCAAAGCGCGCAGCGGACAAGATGAACCTTGTTTGCCGTCATCGCTTCGCCATTGCCGGAGCCGCCGAAAACAATGCCGCGCTCGCATTCGCCGCGCGCAACCGCCTCCGCCGCCGGTCGAATGAAGACGGGATAATCAACTGGGTCCTCATTGAAAGTGCCGCAGTCTTTCACTTCGTGACCGAGCGATATGAGAAGTTCTTTGACCTTTTCCTTGTAACGAAAGCCGGCGTGATCGCTCCCGAGTGAGATTTTCATACGTTTGTCATGTCGAGTCCCGCGGTGGCGGGAAGACATCTCTTACTATTTCCGACCTACTTGAAGCCAGCTCAGAAAATTATCTAGAGATTCCTCCGCTCCGGTCGGAATGACAAGATGTTAGCTCCCGTGCAGCTTCGCGAGCTGACTCCAGATCTCGCGTTCTCGCTCCGACAATTTCTTCGGAATATTGATTTGCACGACCACATAGAGATCGCCGCGTTTGCCGGAAATGCTCGGCAGGCCCTGTTCGCGTAATCGAAATCGCTGACCGCCCTGCGTTCCGGGCGGAATTTTCAGGCGAACATTTCCTTCGAGCGTCGGCACTTTCAATTCCGTCCCAAGCGCCGCCTGCCAGGGAGCAATCTTCACTTCGTGAATGAGATCGCTGCCCTCTACTGAAAAATCGGGATGCTTGGCGAGGCGCACGCGCAGAAAAAGGTCGCCACTCTTTCCGCCGCGGGCACCGGCTTCGCCCTGGCCGGCGAGGCGAATGCGCTGCCCTTCGTGAACGCCGCGCGGAATTTTGACCTGATAATTTTCGACTTTGTTGGAGCCGGCGCGGCGCAGCGAAACCGTGCGGGTCGATCCGTGCAGCGCTTCCTCAAGCGTGACCATAATGTCAGCTTCGACATCCGCTCCGCGCTCGGCGGTTGCTTCTCGTCCACCGAATCCGCCGAAAGCCGACCGGCCGCGGCCGCCGCCGAAAAAAGCTTCGAAGAAATCGCTAAATCCGGTGCCGCCGAACTCGAACTCAACTCCGCCGCCATCACCGCCCCATTGATAAGATCTGCCGCCGGGTTGACCGCCCCATTGCGGCGGCGGTTGAAAACCGCCCGGCTGGTTCCAATTCGCACCGAGCTGATCGTATTTCTTGCGCTTCTCCGGATCGCTTAAGACTTCGTAGGCCTCGTTGATCTGCTTAAATTTTTCCTCGGCCGCTTTTTTATCCTTGGCGACGTCGGGATGATATTTCCGGGCCAATTTCCGAAAGGCGCTCCGGATCTCGTCCTCCGTCGCTGTCTTGGAAACGCCGAGCGTCTCGTAATAATCTCTGAACTGCACCGCCATCGAGCCTCAACCTTGTGCCGCCCACCAATTCGCGCAACCTTCCCAGTAATGCGCGAGCTTGGAAAATTCCTCGTCATCGCCGGCGCGATGATCATTCTGCTCGGTGCGATCCTGTGGAGCGGCTTTGCTCCCAAATGGCTGGGACATCTGCCAGGCGACATTCGGATTGAGCGCGAACATTCCGCTTTTTATTTCCCAATCGTCACCTGCATCATCATCAGCATTGTGCTGAGTTTGCTCTTCTCGATCTTTCGGCGCTGATGCCGGCTTCTTCCAGACAATCCGCGTTAGATCGACATGTCTCGCGGCTGATTCGATGCCGGCGTTGTCCGCGAATGAAATCGACCCCGGTCTCTGGCGGCGCCGTTGTCAGCGAGGTGATGCTAATTGGGCAGGCGCCGGGTCCACGCGAGCCTGCTTTGAAACGGCCGTTCGCGCATACGGCTGGGCAAACACTCTTCCGTTGGTTCGAGCAATTTTGCGGAATGAACGAAGCTGCCGTGCGATCGACCATTTATTTCGCCGCCGTCTGTCGCTGCTTTCCCGGCAAATCTCCCGGTGGAACTGATCGCGTCCCGGCGCCGGACGAAATTCGCAACTGTTCGTCCTGGATGAACGAAGAGATCAAAATTTTGAAGCCGCACCTGATTATTCCGGTCGGCCGATTGGCGATCGCGCAATTCATTGAGTGCCCGAGATTAGAGCAGGTGATCGGTCGCAAGTTTCGCGCGCGTCGCGCCGAACACCTTTTCGATCTTATCCCGTTGCCGCATCCTTCCGGCGCCTCGCCTTGGCACAAAATTCCGCCGGGAAAACAATTGTTGGAAAAAGCGATGCGCAAAATCGCGCGCCATCCCGCGGTTAAAGAACTCGCACAAAGATCACCACGGTAAAGTTCTGGTGTTCCTTTGCGCCCTTTGTGGACTTTGTGCGAGAGTCTGTCGTGGATGTTCCAACGCGCGCTGAAATTCCCGAGTCCGATACATGGGACCTGGCGCCTCTGTTCGCCGATGTCGGCAAATGGCAGGAAGATTTTGTTTGGGTCCAGAAGACATATCCGCGAATCAAAGAGTGGAAAGGCAAGCTCGGCGCGTCGGCAAAAAATTTGGCGGAGTGTTTGGAATTCGAGAAGGAGCTCGATCTAAAACTGGAACGGCTTTATCACTTTGCCTCGCTCCAACTGTCGGAGGACAACGCCAACACTCAATACCTCGCCCGGGTCGGACAGATTCGAAACCTGTTCACCAAGATCGGAGAAGCATTCGCGTTCGTTGTTCCCGAAATCCAAGCGATCGACGATCAGACTTTCACTAAGTTCATGGTCGATCCGGCGCTGGCGGAGTGGCAGATCAAACTGCACAAAATTCGCCGACTGAAGCCGCACGTGCTCTCCGAGCCGGAGGAACGAATTCTTGCGCTTGGGGCGGCGGCGTTAAACGGCTACGACGACACGTTTTCGCAGCTGACTGACGTGGACATGAAATTCGGTGTCTTGATCGACGATACCGGCCGCGAAAAGCCGCTCACCCAAAGTTCGTTCAGCTCATTCTTGGTGAAGCGCGATGCCGGACTCCGCCAACGCGCGTTTGAGCAGTTTTACGTTGAGTTTCAGGATCACCAATACACGCTCGCTTCGTCGCTGGCATATTCCGTGAAAGCGGATGTTTTTCGCGCGCGCGCCAGAAATTATCCGTCGTCGCTCCAGGCCGCGTTGTTCCCCGACGATGTCCCGGTGTCGGTTTACGAGGGATTGACCAAGTCGGTGCGCGCAAATTTGGCGCCGCTCTTTCGCTACTTCGAATTGCGGCGGCGGGTGCTCGGTTTGAAGGAGCTTCATCACTACGACACCTACGTGCCGATGGTGGCGGAAATTGAGACGCACATTTCGTTCGATCAAGCGGTCGAGTACGTGGTCGCGGCATTGCGACCGCTCGGAAAGGAATATGTCGACGCTTTGGAGAGCGGTTTGCGCGGTCGTTGGTGCGATCGTTACGAAACCAAAGGCAAACGCAGCGGTGCGTTTTCATCCGGAAGTTACGGCGCACCGCCCTACATCCTGATGAATTACAAGGAAGATGTGTTTGCCGATGTTTACACGCTCGCACACGAGGCCGGCCATTCGATGCACACCTGGTTCTCCCAAAAATCGCAGAAGTATCAGGATTACGATTACCCGATTTTTCTGGCCGAAGTGGCGTCGACCTTCAATGAAGAATTGCTCACCCATCATCTGCTCGGCCAAACGCGCGATCCAAAAATGCGCGCTTACATCATTAATCGGCAGATTGACGACATTCGCGGAACATTGTTCCGGCAAACAATGTTCGCCGAATTTGAAAAGGTCATCCACGAGATCGAAGAAAGCGGCGACGCGCTGACCCTGGACACTTTCAAAGCTGAATATCACAAATTGCTCACGGCCTATGTCGCGGAGAATTTCGTGCTCGATCCGCAGCTCGATCTCGAGTGCCTCAGGATCCCGCACTTTTACGGCGCCTTTTATGTTTACAAGTACGCCACCGGCATTTCCGCAGCCGTGGCCCTTTCCGAGAAAGTTTTGCGCGGTGAGGCCGGAGCGGTCGAAGCCTACCTGGGGTTTCTGAAGTCCGGCGGATCAAAATTTCCGCTGGAAACGTTGAAAGCAGCCGGCGTCGACATGACGACTCCAAGGCCGATTGAGAGCACCCTGGGGTTGTTTGAGAAGCGGCTGGCCGAGCTGGAAGAGCTTCTTCTGTAGCCGCTTCGCTCTAGGAAGGGCTCTGAGCCGCAGCAGGCTTAGCCCCGCCCCGAGAGCGACGGCTACAGTTGGCAAGGTCTTTGCTTAAAGCTATGCGTGGACTTCGAATGGCGATTACGGGCGGCGGCCGGATATGCCGAACTCGGCATGGACCGCGAGTCAATTGCCGAGTTAAATGCGATCGAAACGTCATCTCAGAATCAGCCGGAAGTTCTGCAACTGCGTCTCCATCATTTGATGCGGAAACAAAAATGGACGCGTGCTTTGACGGTCAGCCGGAAGCTTTGCCAGGCCGCGCCGACCTGCAGCGCCGGATTTCTCCATGCTGGGTTCTGTTTGCACGAGCTCGGGAAAACTCTCCAAGCTAAGAAGCTTCTCCTCAAAGGGCCGGCCGCGCTCCTGCGCGAGCCAATTTATTATTATAATATGGGCTGCTACGACGCGCTTCTCGGTAATCCGAAATCGGCCCAGGTCCATTTGCTCACCAGTTTCAGAATGGATCCGTCATTTCGCGAGATCGCGAAGAAGGACCCTGATCTCGAATCGGTCCGAAAACTGATCTGAAATTGTAGGGGCCGCTGTCCTCAGCGGCGAACCGGCGGTTTCTTCTTGCGGCTGAGACAGCCGCCTCTACAGCATCCATCGATGCAACTGGATGCAGATAAGCTTCGCCAACGCCTCGAACCTCTGTTTCAAGAGAATTTCGAGACATTTGGCGAGCTCGGCGCCGCCATTTCCGTTTGGCAAAACGGAAAGGAGCTGATCGAGCTTCACGGCGGATTTCGCGATGCCCGACGCGAGCAGCCGTGGACCGGAGACACGATCGTTCTGATTTGGTCGGCGACGAAAGGGATCGGAAGCGCTTGTCTGCTGCACGTCTTGCAGGAACACAAGATCGACATCGAACGTCATGTGGGGGAGGTCTGGCCGGAATTCGCGCAAGCCGGGAAAGAAACGATCACGCTGGGGCAATTGCTGTCGCATCAGGCCGGGTTGGCCGCGCTCGATCGAAAGGTAGATCTGCTTGATTATGCCGCGGTCATCGATGCCTTGGCCAAGCAAGAGCCGAACTGGCCACCGGGAACCGCGCACGGATATCACGCGCGAACATTCGGCTTTCTGGTCGACGAACTTGTCAGGCGAATCTCTGGAATAAAGCTAGCCGAGTACTGGCGAAAAACTTTTGCCGAGCCGCTTGGTCTCGATCTTTGGATCGGTTTGCCCGAAAAGGAAAATGCGCGGGTCGCGACGATGTACGCTCCCAAAGCAGGCAAACAACCGGAGCCGAAAGACCGCCAGTCCGGTCCGGTCGCCGCGGCGACACGGACTCGTCCCGTGGCGAGCTCGGACTTTTATGCTGATCTAGCAACTAAGGGAACCTTTGCCCACAAGGTTTTTGCTTCGCCCTTTGGATTGAACGCGATCAGCGCGATGAACAAACCGGAGATCCGCGCTCTGCCGATCGTTTCGTTTGGTGGAATTGGCAGTGCAAGCGCGCTCGGGAAATGTTACGCGATCCTGGCAAATGGCGGACGAATGGACGGTCGAGAGTTTTTTTCCGAAAGAACAATCACTTGGATGAAAATGGCGTTATCCGATGGAATCGACCGCGTGTTCCAAATTCCGACGGCATTTTCGGCCGGCTTCATGAAAGACTCGCGCCCTACGCGCGAAAACTTGACTGCTTTAAGCAGTCAAGTTCCCGAGCGTCCCATTTTCGGAAAGTCGATGGAGGCATTTGGCTATCCCGGCGCCGGTGGCAGTCATGCGTTTGCGGATCCTGAAAACGGGATCAGTTTCGCCTACGTGATGAATCAGATGAAGCAATCGGTTTTGCCGAACGAAAAATCGTTGCGCCTGGTGGACGCGATTTACGCGATGTGGTAGCCCCGGGCCGGCGTCAGCGACGTCGGCTACAGGATTTAGTGGCCGATCATTGTGACTGACACTTTTCGCTGGTGGGATTCACGTCGGTGTTCGAAAAGAAAAATTCCCTGCCAGGTGCCGAGCTGCATTTTGCCATCGATGATTGGGACCGTTTCGCTTGTGCGCGTCAGGACCATGCGAATGTGCGATGGCATGTCGTCCGGGCCTTCGTCATCGTGCTCGTAGTCCGCGTCTTCCGGTACCAGCTGCTCGAAAAACCGTTCCACATCGCGCCGAGCCGCCGGAGCCGCGTTCTCCATCATGGTCAGGCTGCAACTGGTGTGCTGAACGAAAATCGTCACGACCCCGTTTCGCACGTCGGATTTGTCGATCTTCTCCTGAACCTCATTCGTGATCTCATAGGTGCCTTTGCCGTTGGTTCGCACTTCGAATTTTTCGTGCTGGACCTGCATGGCCAACAATTAGCATTTGAAGACGGAGGAGTCGCGCGTTGATCTTTCGCCAAAGGGGTGGCCTAGTATTGAGCAGTGCAAGGCGATCTTGAGCGCGTTCTCTTTGATGAACGGACGATTCTGCGTCGCCTCGACGAAATCGCCGCCCAGATTTCGAATGATTATCGCGATCGTGACCTGACGGTCATCGCGGTGTTGAACGGCAGTCTCGTTTTCATGGCCGATTTAATGCGGCGAATCCAGCTGCCGCTGCGCCTGGATTGCCTGAGCGTCGCGAGTTATCACGGGAAAGCTGAGACGAGTGGAGAGGTGATTTTTAAGCAAGTCGCGCCTCCGGACGTGAAAGATCGACATGTTCTCATTCTCGATGACATTCTCGACAGCGGGCATACGCTGGCCGCGATTCGCGAGAAACTTGAGACGGCGCATCCGCGGAGCATTCGCGTTTGTGTCCTCTTAAGCAAAAGGAAGCAGCGCGCGAGAGAAGTCGATGCCGATTATCTCGGCTTCGAGATCGCGGACGAATTCGTGGTCGGCTACGGACTCGACTACGACGAGCGATATCGCAATTTGCCTTGCATTGGTGTTTTGCGAAAAGAACTGATGGCGCAGCCGAAGTGATTAGCGATGAAAGTTCGAGTAAGGTTTTATTCGCAGCTCCGGGATTTGGTTGGGGCACCGGAGCTGGATGTCGATCTTCCCGAAAAAGCGCCGGTGGCCGAATTGCTGGAGAAAATTTATACCAAGGTGCCGGCGCTACGCGCGCGCGATAAGAGTCTCCTGGTCGGCGCCGGTGTCGAATTCGTCGATCGGAATTACAGACTGAAATCCGGTGACGAAATCTCAATCATGCCTCCGGTGCAAGGCGGGTGACAATTGATCCGTGGCATCCGCGTAATCCGCGGTTGGCCTTAGTCGCGAAAGTTTTTGAAGTTCGTCGCGACGCCGAAATCGCGGCCGCGGACGAACTGAATCACGGTCTGGAGCTCGTCCTTCTTTTTTCCAATGACGCGAATTTGTCGATCTTGCAACTGGCTCTGCACTTTGAAGTTTTGCGCCTTGATTGCTTGGATAATCTCCTTGGCTTTGTCGCCTTCCAAGCCTTGTTGAATTTTTAGTTCCTGCCGGGCGTGGCCAACTGAAGAAAGCACTGGCTCTTCCTGTTTCACGTTGCGCAGATCGACCCCGCGTTTGGAAAGCTTGCCGACGACGATTTCGCGGAGCGCCTTCAAATGGGCGGCATCATCGGCCGTGAGGACAATCTTGTCCTTTTCTTGAACAATATCAGTCTTTGCGCCTTTAAGATCGAACCGGGTCGTGAGCTCTTTCCGCGCCTGATTGAGCGCGTTGTCGATTTCCTGTCCGTCGACTTCAGAAACAATATCGAACGAAGGCACCGTTGACGATCTGGTTATGGGTTGTGTTCGGCAATCTTGACGTTGCCATCTTGGGTCTCGAACTGAAAGGTCGTTTTACCGCCGCCACCGACCAACATGTCGATTTTGTTAATTGGTTCGGTCCGTCGTTGCTCCTTCTCCGCAAAATCATTGGCAATTTTACCGGTGGCGGTGTGTGCGATCAGGTGAAATGCCGCCTCGGTTGGAATGTAAGCGAATGCATTGCCGTCTTGGATGGTGGCGTGAATCGAGAACTCACGTTCCTCCCACCACTCGTAAACGATTGCCAGATTGCCGGTCTTGAGACTGAGATTGAGATTGCCGAAACAATTATGGGCGAACAATCGGCCATTGCCCAGTTGTGCCCGTGCCTCATCGCTGCGTATTCCGTCCAGCTGCATTTCACCGTTGGTCAGCTCTAATTTCGAAATACGGATTGTGTGTGGGACAACAATTACGTAATCGACTGTCCCGGACCGGTCGGAAAATCCTGCGTCTGAATTGGGCGGATAGATCGTTTCGATCGAAATCGAACTCGGTTGCGCTGACACCTGGACCGAAATCGCTTTCAGTCGCTCGGGGCTATAGGCTTTTTTGACTGCTTCCACTCGCACACTACGCGTCTCACTCCCGGCCGCGTAAACTCGAATGGAGCCATCGCGATTACTCACGCTCAGAGTCGCGGTTGGCTCGACCGGATAAACGTGGTCGATCATTTCTTCCACGGTTCGGTCGACAGCTGGGCGACAACCCAGGAGCACACAGGCCGTGATCGAGATCGACACGAAAAGAATCGCTCGAGTGGTTGGCATGTTTCTCAGTCGTGTCCGACTCAAGCGGCGGGGAGATGAAGGAAATGAATGATCGCGCTCGCGCCGGTGATGAATGTCGCTGCGAGAATGGCGGCGATGGCGAGAAAGAACGCGACTTCCACGAGAAAATTACGCCGCGCTTCGTAGCGGAAATATTCGCGACTGATGTTGAGGAACGACGGCTGTGAACTACCGGTTGAACCGCCGTAATAGCGATCGAGCGAGAAGACTTGAAAATCACAATCTGTAACAGGAAACCGAGGGTCAGTTCGGCTTCGACAAAGATTCCCGCCTCTCCGTCCCGCGTTTCGTTCGCAGCTCGGTTTCATCGTTTCCTCACGTTCCTTTGATGAGACGCAGCCAGCCTCAAACCTGGATTCAACATTCCTGCAAAATTCTTTTTCGCAAACTGTCCAAAGCCCGGTGCCTGCGGTTCAGATCCAGAGCGTGCGATCGAAGGTGCGATATTGAATCGCTTCGCTGACGTGTTCCGGTGCGACGTCGATCTCGCCACGGGACGAGTCCGTCCGATTGGCGGACTTGTCGGCCAAATCGGCGATCGTGCGTGAGACCTTCAGGATGCGATCGTAAGCGCGCGCGCTCAGGTTCAGTTCCGTCATCGCGACGCGGATGAGATCCTGCGAATCGGCGCTGAGTTTGCAATGCGTTTTCAAATGCCGCGTGGCCATCCGGGCGTTGCAATTCGTTTTCGCGTCGCGGGCGAAGCGCTCGTTTTGTTTCTGCCGTCCGTGAGCAATTCGTTCGCGAATCGCGGTGGAATTTTCTTCCACACGCTCGCTCGAGACATCGCGATACTCGACCGCCGGCACTTCAATGTGCAAATCGATCCGGTCGAGCAGCGGCCCCGAAATTCTTTGGCGATAGCGCTGCACTTGCACCGGACTACAGCGGCATTCGCGTTTGAGATCGCCGAAATATCCACAAGGGCAGGGGTTCATCGCCGCGACCAGCATGAATTCGCTTGGAAAGGTGAGGCTGCCGGCTGCGCGCGAGATCGTTACTTTTCCGTCCTCGAGCGGCTGACGCATTACTTCCAGAGCGGATCGTTTGAACTCCGGCAGCTCATCGAGAAAAAGGACGCCATTGTGGGCAAGGCTCACTTCACCCGGAGTCGGGAACGCTCCGCCGCCGAGCAGGCCGATGTCGCTGATGGTGTGATGCGGCGAGCGAAACGGCCGCCTCGCGACAAAAGATTTTTCGCCGTCGAGAAATCCGGCAATGCTGTGGATCTTGGTGGTCTCGATCGCTTCATCAAGCGACATCGGCGGAATAATTGTTGGGATCCGCTTCGACAACATCGACTTCCCCGAACCCGGCGGGCCAATCATGAGAATGTTGTGCCCGCCGGCGACCGCCACTTCAATTGCGCGTTTGACGTGGCGCTGCCCTTTCACGTCTGCAAAATCGACGTCGTAACTTTGGTGGGTCGAAAAAAATCCGGTGAGATCACCGCGCGTTGGAAGAAGCGGAAGTTCGCCCTGAAGAAATTGGAATGTCTCGCGCAAATTATGCACGCCGTAGATGTCGATCTTGTTCACCATCGCGGCTTCGAGCGCGTTTGCTTCCGGCACAAAGAGAGCCTGTTTGCCGCGGCGTCGCGCTTCCAATGCGACCGGGAGCACGCCTTTGACCGGACGAACGCTGCCGTCTAAAGCGAGTTCGCCGACGAAACTAAATTTTTCGAATGCCGAAGTGTTGAGTCCTTCTGCGACCGCAATCATTCCGAGCGCGATCGGAAGGTCGAAGCTCGGCCCTTCCTTTTTAATGTCGGCCGGCGCCAGGTTGATCGTGGTGCGCTTGCGCGACCATTTGTAGGCGCTGTTCGCAATCGCTGTTCGGACGCGATCTTTGCTTTCCTTCACGGCGGCATCGGGCAAACCGACGATGACCATCTTCGGATCACCCGCGCCGGCGTTGACCTCGATTTCGACCTCGTAAGCGTCGATGCCATAAACCGCGGCCGAATAAATTTTTGCCAGCATGGAGGGAACGAACTGGACAGAAGACTTGCAGAAAATGATGACAACGAAAAGAGCAAATACCCCGGCGTCAGGGCCCCCTTTGTCTTGGCAAAAGCAGCCTGGCAAATGTTTTGAGAAATATTGAACAAACCCAACTTGGGGAATGTCAAAATTCGGAATATTTAACCTTGTTAAGTAGTTTTCCTGATGTTAAGAAATCCGATTAAGGAGCCAGCCACGAACATAAAAGCCGGCAACTTGTCGGCCCTACCCCCATTTTTTCATGAAGAAAGGCTATATGGCCGCTGAAGATAGCGATACCGGAATAAAGATTTACCTGCGCGAGATCGGGCAAATCCCGCTTTTGACGCCGCAGCAGGAGATTGAGCTCGCCGCCAAGATCAAGAGAGGCGATCGGGAGGCGCGTGCGCTCATGATTCGTTCTAACCTGCGTCTGGTCGTCAAGATTGCCCACGATTATGCGAATCTTGGGCTGCCGCTGCTTGACCTGATTTCGGAGGGAAACATCGGTTTGATGAAAGCGGTCGAGCGTTTCGATCCGGCCAAAGGCGGCAAGCTTAGCACCTACGCCGCATGGTGGATCAAACAATCGATCAAGCGCGCGCTGGCGAATCAGTCGAAGACGATTCGTTTGCCGGTCCATCTGGTCGACAAGATTTCCAAGATGCGCCGCGTCTCGTTGCAGATGAGCGAGGAACTCGGCCGTGAACCGACTGACGACGAGCTCGGCGAAGAGATCGGAATTGCTGCCGGAAAAGTTTCGCAGCTCAAGACGGTGTCGATCCGTCCAGCTTCACTCGATGCGCCAATCAGCGACGACGATTCGACTGAGTTCGGCGAAATCGTCGGGGACGAGGACGCCCAAACGCCGTTCGAGCTGTTGCGCGACAAAAATCTGCGTAACGAAGTCGGCGGTCTCCTCGACGTCCTCGACGACCGCGAAAAGAAAATCATTTTCCAGCGCTTCGGTCTCGACGGCGGAAAGCCAAAGACTCTCGAGGAAGTCGGAAAGAAATTCGGCGTGACCCGCGAACGCATTCGACAGCTGCAAAACATTGCGCTTTCGAAACTGCGTCGCGCGTTGAGCAAAAAAGAGAAGCCGATCGACGTCGAGCTGCCGGTCGAAGCATAACGCTCGCCATGGGGCGAGTCCGTCCGAATGGCGGACAAGATCGGCATCTCAATTTGAAAACGCGCGGATGAAAATCCGCGCGTTTTTGCTTTCCCTCGGAATTATTGCCAGATCCCTCGACTTCGCTCGGGATGACCCGATCGAGCGCTCGGGTCATTTTGCTGTGCGCAACTGGACGCAATCGACCAACGCATCCCGTGCCCGCACGTCGCTGATCACGACCAGATTGTCGCCCGTCGTAGTCAGTTTTTGATCGCGCAAATATTTCTGCGCGGTCTCAATTGTTACATTCGGATCGTCGCTGAATTCAATCCGCACCGAACAGACGCCCCAGCAGATCGACAACTGTCGCCGCACTTCTTCGCTCGGCGTGAAAGCAAAAATAATGGCGCGCTCCGGCCGCAGGTTTGAAGTATTGCGCGCCATTCTTCCGTGTCGCGTGAAGACGATGATCTTTGATCGAGCCAGGGAATTGGCGAGGACAACCGCGGAAGCGACCGTTTTTTGTCGTGCATCTTCCAGAATGGCCGATTCGGCATAACCGGCGCCACCGCTTCGCTCGGTCCGCGCGGCCACGCGATTCAAAACCTCCACACACTCGACCGGATAATGCCCGATGCTGGTTTCGCCGCTCAACATGATCGCGTCTGCTTGTTCGAATACCGCGTTGGCCACATCTGTGATCTCGGCCCGTGTCGGAATCCGATTCGTGATCATCGATTCAAGCAGATGGGTGGCGACCACGACCGGTTTGCCCAGCCTAATACAACTTTTGACGATTCGTCGCTGAATGATCGGCAATTCTTCCATCGGCACTTCGATGCCAAGATCGCCGCGGGCGACCATGACAAGGTCCGCGATCTTAATAATGTCGTCGATCGACTCGACCGCGGCCTGATCCTCTATCTTGGCCAGCACCTGGGCTTTGCTTTTTTTGCGGGTAAGCAAATCGCGAAGCTCGGTGAGATCGCCGGGTTCTCGAACAAAGCTGAGCGCAACGAAGTCGACGCCGAGCTGCGCTCCGAGTGTAACGTCAGCAATGTCCTTTTTTGTAAGCGCTGGAAGGCTGACGTGGACGCCCGGTAAGTTGATATGTCGCCGCGAGCCGAGTGTCGACGGAGTGATGACCTTACAAAGAACGCGATTTTTCTTCTTCTCGATGACCGTGAGCTTGATCAGGCCGTTGTCGACTAGAATGGTGTCGCCGACACTGACATCATTCGCGAATTTGTCATAATTGACCTCAACCGATTTCTTTTGCGTTTTCTTGGCATGGCGAACGGTCAATTCGAGCACGTCCCCCTTCTTGAGTTCCAACGGCGTCTTCATCGGCCCCGTCCGGATTGCTGGACCTTGGGTGTCGAGCAAAATTCCGACCGGACGGCCCAACTCACCCGCGAGCTTGCGAATTCGCGGAACAATCTCCCGCACCCATTCCCGCGGCGCGTGACTCATGTTCAAGCGAAAGACATCCGCTCCGCGCGCAATCAGCTGCCGGATCGTTTCGGTTTTTTCCGTAGCCGGGCCGAGCGTGCAGATGATTTTTGTCTTCCGCATCTGTTAAAGCCTCAAGTTTGTCCAAGGGAATGCAAAGCCAAAAAAAGACGCGGCACGCCGTGATGGCGTGCCGCGCGTAAAACTAATCGAAGTTACTTACTTCAGTTTGCTTTGCGTTTCCTGAGCGAGCTTGAGGTGAGCACTGACCATTTTCGCGCCTTTGGCCGCGAACGCCTTTAGGTCTGGATCAGTTCCGCTCTGTGCTTCTTTTTGGAACTCGGCCAGGTCCGCCTGGTGATCTTTTACCATCGTGTCCATGTAATCCTTGTCCGATTTCCATTTGCCGGGCGATTTCGCGGCTGGAAGTGAGACCCCTTCCTCCTTCGCCAACGCCATCAACTCGCTGTTCGCCTTGGAATGATCGGTCACCATCCGGTTGCCGAATTTTTTCACATCGGCGTTCTGGCCGTTCTGCGCCGCCAACTTGCCCCATTCAACTTCCATCATGCCGCCCTTGGCCGCGTTCATCATGAAAGCTTTGTCCGCCGCGCTCAGTTTGCTGGCAGCCTTGGCTGCGCCCTTGGCCGGAGACGGGCTGGTTGTTGGAGCGTTCGCGTTCGCGCCGGTTTTTAGCGGTGGATATGCATTAAGCGCGCTGCTGGTCGTAGCCAGGCAAAGCGCTCTGGCGCCCAGCGCGACAATTGCGATTCGTGACATTATAAGATGTTTTTTCATAAGTGTTTGCAGGTTATGATACCGCCATTCGGCATCAGAGGTTCGCATCTTGACACAGCTTTGGACGTGCGTGCAAGCCAGCTATTCGAGCTCGCAAGATTCGGTCAACTCCCGCCCTTGTCCTGTTGGTATGAGCTTTCTACCCGCTCGGCCACGTCTCTGTAGCTATAGTCCGCTTCATAGATTTGCTTCATGCAGTTGAGCGACTTCTCGCGCTCGCCCATCTTCTCGTAAACGATCCCGAGATTGTAGACGATTTCCTTTTTCATCGGGTCCATTGTCACAATCTCCCGCGCCGCGTCCTCGAATTGTTTCATCGCCAGATCGAGCATGCCGAGTTCGCAATAGCAAACGCCAAGCAGATTCATCGCTTTCAAGCGCGCATTGGGGTTTTGCCGCGCCCGTTGTAATTCCGGCACGGCCTCGCGAAATCGCTGCGCGTTGACGAAGTGCTCGCCGAGTTCGAATCGCAACTGGAGATCGGTCGGATTACGCTCCAACCGCTTTTTCACTTCTTCGATCAATATTCCGGCTCGCTTTTTCTTTGCCGCTTGCAGCTCTTCGCTTCTTTTCGTATGGGCCGCGTCTTTCTTGGTGTGCCCGGCCAGGAATTCCTCATGGGCGGCGATGTCGCGTTCCGCCCCGCGCATTTTCAAATTGGACAGCTTTCGAATGAGGCCAGCGTCGCTGCTCCCAGTTAGCTCGACCGCACACTGATACCATTTGATCGCCGATTCGATGTCGTCCTTTTGTTCGCAGAGCGCGCCCAATCGCCGGGCGAGATCGACATTTTGCGGCTCGGTCTTTTGCCGCGCTTGCAATTCCGCGATCTGCTGATCGAGCGCTTCGCCGCTTAATTGCATTCGGCTTTGCTGTTCGAGTGAAATGGCGACATCCTTGTCTTTGATTAATTCGCGATAACTTTCCGCCTGGGTCCAGCCGCCGGTGCTCATCGATGCTCGCGCCGATGCGTCCTTTCCGAGTCGCAGCGCCACCGAATCCAGCGGATCGATTTCGCTAATTAGATTGTAAACGAAGGCCTCCTCTTCGCTTTGACCGGTCTGGTGATAAAGTTGACCCAATTCGTGCAGCAGTTTCACGTCACGCGGATTTTCTTCGAGCAAAGTGCGCAGGGCGAAAACCCCAATCTCCGGCCAGCCCGCCGCCACCGCCGCTTCTTTCAACGTCAGATTGGCCTGCCGATTGTATGGCTCCTCTTCCAAGACCTTTTCGATCATTTCCACTGCGCGCTCCGGTGCTTTTTTGGTCTGGCGCTGCGCTTTCATTATCGCGATCGGGGCGGTCGAAATGTTGAAAAAACGTTTTTTGCCCGCTTTTTGTTTCGCGACTTCGGCCCGGCGCAACAATTGGCGTCCGGTTAGAAATTGTGGCTCCTGCTTCAGGATTCCCTGCAAAAGCGAAATCGCGTAGCCGAAATTGCGCAGTTCGATCGCGGCCATCGCTTTCAACCAAAGGCTGCGCTGCGCTTCGTTGAGCTCTTTTTCGGTTTTAACGGCCATCTTCTGTCATCCCGAGCTTGTGGTCGATGGATCTCTCATTATAACAAATCCAGCTGCGGCTTCTGTGATTGCGGCATGCTCTTTGTCGATCGTCGCTTTTTCTTTTCGTGCCCGACGGCGCCGTTCGGGTTCTCCAGGTGCGCTAGAATTTCTTTCGCGCGATCCAAAATTTCCTTCGGCAAACCGGCCAGTCGCGCCACCTGGATCCCGTAACTTTTGTCCGCGCCGCCCGGCACGATCTTGCGCAGAAAAATGATCTGCTCGTTCCACTCCCGGACGGCGACATTGAAATTGCAAACGCCTTTGCGTTCGGCCGCGAGTTTTGTCAGCTCGTGATAGTGCGTTGCGAACAAAGTGCGCGCTTTGATCTTGTCGTGCAGAAACTCCGCCACGCTCCAGGCGATCGACAGCCCGTCGAATGTCGATGTCCCGCGGCCGATCTCATCCAAAATGACCAGGCTTCGCTCGGTCGCATTGTTCACGATGTTCGACGTCTCGTTCATCTCCACCATGAAGGTCGACTGGCCGCGGGCCAGATCGTCGTTGGCGCCGACACGCGTGAAAATTCGATCGACCAATCCGATCTCCGCGATCGCAGCCGGGACAAAACTGCCGATCTGCGCCATCAACACGATCAACGCAACTTGGCGGATGTAGGTCGATTTCCCGGCCATATTTGGCCCGGTCACGATCGCCAATCGCATGTTTTCGCCATCCAACGTCGTGTCATTAGGCACAAATTTCTCTTCGAGCAGGTTCTGATCCAGCACCGGATGACGGCCATCTTTGATCACAAGCCGCAACGATTCATCCAACGTTGGCCGGCAATAATTGAAAAGCCGCGCCGTTTCCGCGAGCGCACAAAGAACATCGAGAATCGCAATCGCTTCCGCGGTTTGTTGAATCGGTCCAAGTTCGCGTAGCGTTTCTTCGCGTACCTTTTGGAAAAGTTCGTACTCGAGATTTCGGGCCCGCTCGTCGGCGCCGAGAATTTTGCCCTCCATCTCCTTCAACTCCGGAGTGATGAAACGTTCGCCGCCGACGGTCGTCTGTTTGCGCGCATAATCCGCGGGCACGCTTCCCAGATTCGATTTAGTTACTTCGATGAAGTAACCAAACACGGAATTGTAACGGACCTTGAGCGACTTAATTCCGGTCGCAGCGATCTCGCGCTCCTGAAGTTGGCTGATCCAGTTCTTGCCTTCGCGCGAACCGTTCCGAAGCTCGTCCAGATCGACATCGTAGCCGTCACGGAAAATTCCGCCCTCTTTCAGAGCGAGCGGCGGATCATCAACCAACGCCTTGGTCAATTTCTCAGCCAGCGCGGGCATTTCCTGAATTTCATTTTGCAGCCGTTGCAGCAGCGACTCGATGTTGCCTGCTTCCTTCACCCGATTCGCGCCGAAGGACAGACGGTCGAGTAACTTCTGCACTTCCGATTTCAATTTCGGGATTTGTTCGAGCGACGCTTTCAGCGCGACCAAATCGCGCGCATTTCCTGACGCCTGGCTCAATCTTCCAACCGCCCGCTCGACGTCGCGGATCGATTTCAATTCCGCCCGAATCGAATCGAGAAGATCAGGCTCCTGCAACAAATCGGCGATCATTTGCTGGCGGCATCCGAGTTCGGTCAGATCGCGCAACGGTTGCAAAATCCAGGAGCGCAATTTTCGCGCGCCCATCGGTGTTACGGTCCGATCGAGGACTGCAAGCAAGCTCGTGTCCCGATCATTTCGGGATTCGACTAGCTCGAGATTGTTCTGCGTCGCCGCGTCGAGCAGCACGTAATCGGTCGGAGCATCGCACCGCAGCGAACTGAGATGATCGATTTTGCGCCGCAGCTGGTGCTTCAGGTAATGCACGATTGCGCCCGCGGCTGCGACCGCCTGCGGCATCTGCCCGCAGCCGAAACCATCGAGCGATTTTACCTGAAAATGCTCGCATAAGGTGAAGCTCGCATGCTCTGGCAGGAACGCGTAGGTGTCGTACTCGATCGCGTGATCGATCTGGCCTAATGATTCCTTTTGTTCAGCGCTGACTAGCAACTCCGACGGCGACACGCGCGCCAGCTCGTCCAGCAATGCTTGTCGATTGTGCAGTTGGGTCAGTCGAAATTCCCCTGTTGTCAGATCGGCATAGGCAAAGCCGAAGCCTTCGTTGTCGCCGTAAACCGCGCCGAGATAATTTGCGCGCTTGGCGTCGAGCAAATTCAATTCGCTCACCGTCCCGGCACTGATGATTTGGGTGATGTCGCGCGAAACAATCTTGCCCGTCCCGCGCTCTGCGGGATCGCTCGTCTGGTCGCAGATCGCGACCCGCCGGCCGGCTTTGATCAGCTTCGCGATGTAACCCGGCGCCGCGTGATACGGTACACCGCACATCGGCACTTCGTTGCGCTTGGTCAGTGCGACGTTTAGCAACACCGACGCTTCCTTCGCGTCTTCGAAAA